>JAZUPR010000128.1:0-17776 GCA_045605285.1 Clostridia bacterium
GTGATGTCGTATCCATCTTCTCTTGGTGTTCCGTTTATCTTACCGCCAAGACCGTCTACAATGTTTCTGAGTTGACGGTCATTCATATCAACACATCTTTTCCATGTAATTTTTCTTGTATCAATACCAAGAGAATTACCATGATGAATATGATTGTCAATCATAGCTGCAAGAAGATTGTTTGCAGCACCTATAGCATGGAAATCGCCTGTAAAGTGAAGGTTAATATCTTCCATTGGAACCACCTGAGCATGTCCGCCGCCAGCAGCTCCTCCCTTTATACCAAAAACAGGTCCGAGCGATGGCTCACGAAGTGCAACAGTTACATTCTTGCCAATCTTTCTCATTCCGTCGGCAAGACCTATTGTAGTAGTGGTTTTACCCTCTCCTGCTGCAGTAGGAGTAATGGCTGTAACAAGAATCAATTTGCCATCTTTATTGTTATTTTCCTTAAGAATTGACAAATCTATCTTTGCCTTATAATTTCCATACTGTTCAATATATTTTTCATCAATCCCTACTGTAGATGCTATTTCCTTGATGTTTTTTAGCTTCGCGTTCTGTGCAATTTCAATATCAGTCATCATATAAATCACTCCCTGATTTTATTTGAAATATTTTACGCAGGATCTGAACAAGCCCATTTCAAAATTACCCGGTACATTTTTATAAAGTCCCGAGCCAACACGCTCAGAATGACCCATTTTACCAAACACACGTCCGTCAGGAGAGCATATACCCTCGATGGCAAAGTCTGAATTGTTTGGATTAAACTGAATATCATTTGTAGCATTTCCAAAGCCATCTACATACTGAGTAATAATCTGTCCATTTGCTGCAAGTTCTTTAATAAGGTTTTCGTCTGCAATAAATCTACCCTCACCGTGAGAAATTGCCACAGAATATATGTCTCCGGGATTTGTCTCAGAGAGCCATGGAGATTTATTTGATGCAACTCTTACATTTACAATCTTGGACTGGTGTCTTCCGATTGTGTTATAGGTAAGTGTAGGACAGCTTGCATCTGTATCTATAATCTTTCCGTAAGGAACAAGACCAAGTTTTATAAGTGCCTGGAAACCGTTACATATACCACCCATAAGTCCGTCTTTGTTTTCTAAAAGGTTTGCAACGGCATTTTTTATAGCTTCATTTCTGAAAAATGCTGTAATGAATTTTCCTGAACCGTCAGGCTCGTCTCCGCCTGAGAAACCACCAGGAACAAATACAACCTGAGATTCATTTATTTTCTTTGCAAAATCATTTACAGATCTTACAATTCCCTCAGATGTGAGATTATTTATAACAAATATTTCAGCCTTTGCTCCGGCATCAGAAAATGCTTTGGCAGTATCATATTCGCAGTTTGTTCCAGGGAACACAGGAATAAGAACCTTTGGCTGAGCTGTCTTTACAGAACAGGAATATGAAACATCTGATTTGTAGGTAAAGTTTTCATAAGTTGATGCATCTTTTTGTATATTACATTTATATATTGGCTCAAGTTTATCTTCATACTCTTTGCACAGAACATCAAGGCAAACCCCTTCTCCATTATACATAATATGCATTTTATCAGTTGTATAACCAAGACAAACACCAACATTCTCATCAGATGTAAGTTCTACAACAAAGCTACCGTAAGAATATCCGAACAAATCATCCATTGTATATCCAGTAGCAAAGTCAAAACCAATAGAGTTACCTATTGCCATTTTAAACACTGCTTCAGCTATACCGCCATACACAGGTGTGTATGCTGCAACAGCCTTTTTATCTCTTACAAGTTTTGTAACAGTATTAAAAGCATTTACAAGTGATGATGTGACAGGAAGTCCGTTTTCATCATAATCAGGTTTAATAAGAACAACCTTATGACCAGCCTCTTTAAACTCAGGTGAAATTATATTTTCTGTTTTATCAGTTGTAACAGCAAATGACACAAGAGTTGGTGGAACATCAATATTTTCAAAAGAGCCACTCATAGAGTCTTTTCCGCCGATTGAACCAATGCCAAGCTCTTTTTGTGCTTTGAATGCACCAAGGAGAGCGCAAAGAGGTTTGCCCCAGCGATATGGGTCTGTCTTTGGTTTTTCAAAATATTCCTGGAATGTAAGATACACATCCTCAAAAGATGCACCTGCAGCGATAAGTTTTGAAACTGATTCTACAACTGCAAGATATGCTCCGTGATATGGATTTGCCTCTGTAATGAAAGGATTGTATCCATAAGACATTACTGAACAGGTGTTTGTATGTCCTTTTTCTACAGACACTTTATTAACCATTGTCTGTATAGGAGTTCTCTGATTTTTTCCGCCAAAAGGCATAAGGACCGTTCCTGAACCAATGGTAGAGTCAAATCTCTCAGAAAGACCTCTTTTTGAGCAAACATTAAGGTCAGCACAAAGCTCTTTTATATTATCAGAAAAGCTTCCTGATACTTTCTTTCCATAATCCTTACCCTTAGCAATTTTAATATCAATGTGCTTCTGTGCACCGTTTGAATTAAGAAATTCTCTGGAAAGGTTGATTATAGATTCACCGTTCCAAACAACATCCATATATGCTCTCTCGGTTACATCAGCAACTTTTGTAGCTTCTATATTTTCTTCATTTGCAAGAGCGATGAACTTTTCTTCATCTTCTTTTGCTACAACTACAGCCATTCTCTCCTGAGATTCGCTGATAGCAAGTTCTGTTCCGTCAAGACCTTCGTATTTTTTAGGAACAGCATTAAGGTCAATTCTAAGACCATCTGCAAGCTCACCGATTGCAACAGACACACCGCCTGCACCAAAGTCATTACATCTTTTTATAAGCTTTGATGCGGTAGGGTTTCTGAAGAGTCTCTGGAGTTTTCTTTCTTCAGGTGCATTACCTTTCTGAACCTCTGCTCCGCAGGACTCCAATGATTCCATAGTATGAGATTTTGAAGAACCAGTAGCTCCGCCGCAACCGTCACGGCCTGTTCTGCCGCCAATGAGAATAACCACGTCTCCGGGAGCAGGTACTTCTCTTCTTACATTTTCTGCAGGTGCAGCAGCTATTACAGCACCGATTTCAAGTCTTTTTGCTACATAGCCCTCGTGATATATTTCATCGACAAGACCAGTTGCAAGACCAATCTGGTTTCCGTATGAAGAATAACCATTTGCAGCAGTTGTGACAATCTTTCTTTGAGGAAGTTTACCCTCCATAGTTTCAGAGACGCTCTTTAACGGATTTGCAGCACCTGTTACACGCATTGCGGCATAAACATAGCTTCTGCCTGAGAGCGGGTCTCTGATGGCTCCGCCAATACAGGTAGCAGCACCACCAAATGGTTCTATTTCTGTAGGATGGTTATGTGTTTCGTTCTTAAAAAGAAGCAACCATTTTTCTTCTTTTCCGTCTACATCTACATCAATTTTTACAGTACAAGCATTAATCTCTTCGGATTCATCAAGCTTATTTAAAAGACCGTTTTTACGAAGATATTTTACTGCAACTGTAGCCACATCCATAAGGTTAACTGGCTTTGTTCTGCCAAGTTCTTCTCTTACAGCAAGATATTCTTTATAAGTTTCCTCTGCAAGTTTATCATCAAACTCAACGCTGTCAATGGTAGTAAGGAATGTAGTATGACGACAATGGTCTGACCAGTAGGTATCAATCATTTTTATCTCTGTGATGGTTGGGTCGCGTTTTTCTGACACAAAGTAGTTCTGACAGAACTTTATGTCGTCAAAATCCATTGCAAGACCGTTTTCCTGCATAAAAGATTTAAGTTCATCATCAGAAAAAGATATGAAACCAGTTACGGTCTTTACACTTGTTGGAATATTATATTTTATTTTTAATGTATCAAATTTTTCAAGACCTGCTTCTCTTGCTTCTACAGGGTTAATAACATATTTTTTGATTTCAGAAAGTTCAGAATCGCTGATGCTTCCTTTTATCATATAAACCTTTGCACTTTTAACATCTGGTCTTTCGCCCATGGAGATAAGCTGAATACACTCTGAAGCAGAATTTGCTCTCTGGTCAAACTGGCCCGGTAAAAATTCTACTGCAAAGCATGTGTATCCATCCATATTGAGTTCGTCATACACATTGTCTATCTGCGGTTCTGAAAAAACTGTGTTAATACAATAATCAAAAAGCTCTTTGTCAATATTTTCTACATCATAGCGATTTATCACACGAAGCTCGGTGATACCTTTTATACCAAGAAGTTCTGTGAGATCATTTTTGAGAGACTTTGCTTCGTTGGCAATCTCTGATTTCTTTTCAACAAAAACTCTGTAAACCATTACTTAATCCCCCTTAAAGCTTTTTGTCCGATATCATGTCTGAAGTATGCATTTTCAAAATGAACAGAATCAACGGTTTTATATGATTTCTCAATAGCCTCGGAAAGAGTCGGTGCATTTTCGGTGACGCCAAGAACTCTTCCGCCTGCGGTGAGAAGTTTTCCATCACACAATTTTGCTCCTGCAACATATATATTTTTGTCGCTTGGCATTGTGATTTCAAATCCTGTATCGTATTTTCCGGGATACCCATTTGATGCAACAACTACACAACAAGCACACTCGTTTTTAAATCGAATATCTGCATCTTTTAGTGTTCCGTCTGATACATGCATCATAATATCTAAAAGGTCTGAATCAAGAAGTGGAAGAACAACCTGAGTTTCAGGGTCACCAAAACGGCAGTTATACTCAATAACCTTTGGACCATTTTCTGTAAGCATAAGGCCAAAATAGAGACAGCCTTTAAAGGTTCTACCCTCTTTATTCATTGCTTCAATTGTAGGAATAAAGATTTTTTGCATACATTCTTTGGCAATATCTTCGGTATAATATGGATTTGGTGCAATAACTCCCATACCACCTGTATTGAGACCCTCGTCATTATCAAGTGCTCTCTTATGGTCCATAGAAGAAACCATGGGCACAACGATATTTCCGTCTGTGAAAGAAAGCACAGAAACCTCTGGACCTGTCAAAAATTCTTCAACAACGACTCTACTGCCGCTTTCTCCGAAAATTTTATCTTCCATCATTGAGCGTACTGCTCCTTTTGCATCTTCTCTTGTCATGGCAATTACAACGCCTTTTCCAAGAGCAAGTCCGTCTGCTTTTATAACTGTAGGAATAGGTGCAGTTTCAAGGTATGAAAGAGCATCTTCCATATTTTCAAACACTTCGTAAGCAGCTGTAGGAATATTGTATTTTTTCATAAGGTTTTTTGAAAACACCTTACTGCCCTCTATGATAGCAGCTTTTTTCTCAGGTCCAAAGCATTTTACACCTATTTCATTAAGTGCGTCTACTGCTCCAAGTACAAGCGGGTCATCTGGAGCAACTATAGCAAAGTCTATGCTTTCTTTCTTTGCAAATTCGCATATACCTGCTATATCCTTTGCACCGATATTAACACACTCAGCATCGGCAGCAATACCGCCGTTACCGGGAAGTGCAAAAATCTTTTCTATATTTTTATTTTCTTTAATTTTTTTAATTATTGCATGCTCTCTGCCGCCGGAGCCAACAACCATTATTTTCATTAGAAATATCCTCCGTAATTTGTATTAGTGATGAAACAGTCTCATATGTGTGAATGCCATTACCATACCATGTTCGTCACAGCAATCAATTACACAATCGTCTCTCAAAGAACCACCGGGTTGTGCAATATATTTAACACCGCTTTTTGCAGCTCTTTCGATATTATCTGAGAATGGGAAGAAAGCGTCAGAACCTATAACAGTTTCTGAGAACTGTGAAAGAAATTCTCTCTTTTCTTCTTTTGTAAGTTTTTCGGGTTTCTCTGTAAAAAGAGTTTCCCATACGCCGTCTTTTAAAACATCATCACATTCTTCTGAAATGTAAATATCAATGGTGTTATCTCTGTCAGGGCGTTTTACATCATCTCGGAATGGAAGACCAAGAACCTTGTCGTGCTGTCTTAAATGCCAGTTGTCAGCCTTGCTGCCTGCAAGACGTGTACAATGAATTCTGGACTGCTGACCTGCACCAACACCGATTGCCTGTCCGTCCTCTGCATAGCATACAGAGTTTGACTGAGTATACTTGAGAGTAAGAAGAGCAATAATAAGGTCTCTTTTTGCGCTCTCAGGGAACACCTTATTCTTTGTAACAATATCTGAAAGAACTGACTCGTCTATCTTATAGTCGTTTCTGCACTGTTCAAAAGTGATGCCGAATACATCCTTACACTCAATAGGCTCTGGTTTGTATGACGGGTCTATTTTTAAAATGTTGTAGTTACCTTTTTTCTTTTTCTTTAAAATTTCAAGAGCTTCAGGCTCATAGTCAGGAGCAATGATACCATCTGAAACCTCTCTTGAAATAATTTTTGCAGCAGTAACATCACAGGTATCTGAAAGAGCAATCCAGTCGCCAAATGATGACATCCTGTCAGTTCCTCTTGCTCTTGCATAAGCAGTAGCTATAGGAGAATCATCAAGACCTTCTATATCGTCTACAAAACAAGCTTTTTTTAATTTATCACTCATTTTTATACCAACTGCAGCAGAAGTTGGGCTGACATGTTTAAATGATGCAGCTGCACACATTCCAAGTGCCTCTTTTATCTCTGCAACAAGCTGCCAACTGTTGAAAGCATCAAGAAAATTTATATATCCCGGTTTGCCATTTACAATTTCTATTGGCAAATCTTTATTACCTTTCATAAAAATTCGTGATGGTTTTTGATTTGGGTTACAACCATATTTCAGTTCAAAACCGTTCATGTTATTATTGCTCCTTATTTATTTTTATTTATCATTATATCTTCATATTCACCTGTAGAAAGGTCTATATATCTGACATAGAGAGAGATTTTGTTATCTTCATTTAAGTTTTCCCAAAGATTATTTGCAAAAACATTTATATCATTTTCCATTACAACTCTCTCAGGTTCGCCGACAAATGTGGGAATAGGATTGCCATCGCCCATATATGTGTGGATAAAGTGTCCAAGTCCTGAAAGTGCATTATAAGAAAATGTATATCTATTGCAAGATGAGCCAATTTCATCAGCACTTTTGAGAATGCTCATTTTATATGAAAAATCATTTTCATCAAATGTAAGCATACCGCTGATACGTGGAGTGAAATTTGGCTTATCAGGCTCAAATTCGCGTGTTTCAAGAGCCTGTTCAAAGGTTTGTCCGTTCTTTACGAAATCGTATATAGTATCTGTCTGATCTCCGTTTGTAACAATAAGATTATTTTCAATCTCACGAACAGGAGAATAAATGATAAGAGAAGGGTCTTCAACCTTTGACTCGTCAAATGGATAGATTATAATATCGTTTCCATTTTTACAAAAAACTCTGTTACGGCTGTTTTCACTTCTACCCATTATAAAATATGCAATAACAGCATTTTTTTCATCAGGAGTTTTTCCGATAACAATACCCCTGCCTACGTATGAATTATCTTTTACAAGATTTTCTATTTTATCTGACTGATAAACATTCATTGATTTAACCCATCCTTTTTTCGCTAATGTTTTTTGCTACCTCTTCTACTGCCTGTGGAAGTATTATCCATTCAGCCTGCTCCATAACCCTTTTTTGCAAAATTTCGGGGGTGTCTCCATCTTCAATAGCAACGGCCTTTTGGAAAATAATTTTTCCTCCATCGGGAATTTCATTTACAAAGTGAACAGTTGCACCTGTAACCTTTACACCATACCGGAGGGCTGCCTCGTGAACTCTTAATCCATAAAAGCCTTTTCCGCAAAAAGACGGTATAAGTGACGGATGAACATTGATTATTCTTTCAGGATATCTTCTTGTAAAGTTTTCACTTAGTATGCACATAAATCCTGCAAGAACAATAAGGTCAATATTAAATTCGTCAAGAACTTTTACAAGACCATCTTCAAACTCTTCCTGAGATACGCCTTTCTTTGCTACCACGCGAAAAGGAATATCGTGGTTTTTAGCTCGTTCTATAGCATAGCAGGAAGGATTTGATGCAACAACAAGAGAGATTTCTCCGTTATTTATAATTCCGTTATTTTCTGCATCTATCAAAGCCTGAAGATTAGTACCTCCACCAGAAACAAAAACTGCAATTTTTGTCTTTAGCATAAAATCACGCTTTCTTCACCTTTAACAATTTCACCAATAATATATGCATCTTCACCATTTGCTCTAAGAACAGAGATTGCTTTGTCAGCATCATTTTTATCTACTACGATGCTCATTCCCACTCCCATGTTGTATGTATTGAACATATCTCTTTCAGGGATATTTCCCTCTTTTGCAAGAAGGTCAAATACAGGAAGAATCTTTACTGAACTTTTTTCAATCTTAGCACCAAAGCCAGTTGGAATTGATCTTGGAATATTTTCATAGAAACCGCCGCCTGTAATGTGGGATACTGCTTTAACAGTAACTTCATCAAAAAGAGCACACATTGGTTTTACATAGATTTTTGTAGGGGTTAAAAGAGTTTCTCCGATAGACTTTCCGCCAAGAGCTTCAAGTGGTGTTCTGATATCTTTATTTTCAACATCAAAAACTTTTCTTACGAGTGAAAAACCATTTGAATGAACACCGCTTGACGGAAGAGCTATGATAACATCGCCCTCCTTTATGGTCTTATTATTTAAAATTTTGTCTTTATCAACGACACCTACTGCAAAACCTGCAAGGTCATATTCGTCTATTGGATAAAACCCTGGCATTTCAGCGGTTTCACCACCGATAAGTGATGCACCTGACTGAACGCAGCCCTCGGCAACGCCTGAAACTATTTCTGCAATTCTTTCTGCCACATTCTTTCCGCATGCAATGTAGTCAAGGAAGAAGAGTGGTTTTGCACCACAACAAATTATATCGTTTACACACATAGCAACACAGTCAATACCTACAGTATCGTGCTTGTCCATAAGAAAAGCAATCTTAAGCTTTGTGCCAACGCCATCTGTACCGCTGACAAGAACAGGTTTTGTGATGCCTGTCATATCGAGTTCAAAGAGACCTCCGAATCCGCCGATATCTGATGCAGCACCTGCTGTAATGGTACGTGCAATGTGTTTTTTCATCAATTCTACTGCTCTGTAACCTTCTGTAATGTCAACTCCTGCTGCTGCGTAACTGTCTGATTTTGAATTAGTATGCATATCTTTTCTCCTATATATTTTATTCTTTACCGTTCCAACAATAAGTACAAAGTTTGCACTTATCTATTCCAATGGCTTTTACTATTCCGTCTATAGACTGAAATTCCAAAGATGCAAAATTAAACTTTTCGCAAATGGCTTTTCTTAAGTTCCTTCCTCTTTCTGTATTGCCATCGCTGTACTCGTCTATATATTTAAATCCTTCTTCACCCTCAAGTTCCATTATAACGCGTCTTGCTATAAGTTCCATTTCACTGCTGGAGCTTGAAAAGTTTAAAAATTTACATCCATACATAATTGGCGGACAAGCCGATCTCATGTGCACAGATTTTGCACCGTTATCATATAAAAACTCTACGGTTTCCCTAAGCTGAGTTCCACGAACTATGGAATCGTCTACAAACAAAAGGTTTTTATTTTCTATAAGTTCGTGTACAGGTATCTGCTTCATTTTTGCTATTTTATTTCTGTCGGATTGTCTGGATGGTGTGAAGCTTCTGGGCCATGTGGGAGTGTATTTTATAAATGGTCTTGCAAAAGGCACTCCGCTCTTATTAGCATATCCTATGGCATGAGGTGTGCCTGAATCGGGAACACCGCTTACATAGTCAAGCTCCTGAGCTTTATTGTTTTCTTTATCATTTTCAGCCATAATCTCACCATTACGATATCTCATAAGTTCAACATTAACGCCCTCGTAATTGGAATTAGGATATCCGTAATAACTCCAAAGAAATGCACATATCTTCATTTCTTCACCCGGTGGTGAAAGCTGTGTAACCTCATCGGCTGTGATGCGTACAATCTCACCAGGTCCAAGCTCTCTTAGCATTTTATAATCAAGCTTTGTATATGCAAATGCCTCAAAGGATACTGCATATCCGTCTTCGCACTGTCCTATTGAAACAGGGAGTCTTCCTACTTTGTCACGAGCTGCAATAATGCTTCCATCATCTTTAAGGATAAGAATTGATGCTGTTCCTGAAATAACGCTTTGAGCATATTTTATTCCTTCTACAATATCGTCTTTTGTATTTATCAATGCTGCAATGAGTTCAGTAGTGTTTATTCTGCCACCATTCATAGCATTAAAATGACCGTGTTTTCTTTCAAGAAAGCTCTTGATTATATCATCTTTATTAGTTACTCTTCCGACAATACATATTGAATATGTCCCTACAGGTGAACTGATAAGAAGCGGCTGAGGGTCTGTATCACTGATACAGCCAATAGCGGCATTTCCTTTCATTTCATCAAATATTCCGTCAAACTTTGTACGAAACGGGGAATTTTCAATATTGTGTATGTCTCTTTGAAGACCTACCTCAGGATGGTATGCTGACATACCTCCTCTTTTTGTTCCAAGGTGAGAATGATAGTCTGTTCCAAAAAATACGTCATATATTGCATCACTCTTTTTTACTGCTCCAAAAAAGCCACCCATATTTAACCTCCGAAATCATTTGTTGTACTTTTCACATATAGCCTTATCTTTTTCAAGAACTGATTTTGATGCAGCCTCTCTGCTATCTTTAAGCTTTGCATATAAATCACTATCTGATGTTGCAAGAATCTCTATTGCAAGAAGTGCAGCATTTTGTGCACCATCTATTGCTACAGTTGCAACAGGGATTCCTGATGGCATCTGAACAGTAGAAAGCAAAGCATCCAATCCATCTAATGTAGATGACTTAACAGGAATTCCTATAACAGGCAAAACAGTGTTTGCAGCAATAGCGCCTGCAAGATGTGCCGCCTTACCAGCCGCAGCTATAATAACTCCGAACCCTGCATCTGCCGCAGATTGTGTAAATGATTTTGCCTCCTCAGGTGTTCTGTGTGCAGAATATACATGCACCTCATAAGGAACATCGAACTGTTTCAATGTGTCTATTGCCTTTTCTACAACAGGCAAATCACTATCGCTACCCATAATTACTGCAACTTTTTTCATAAAATCAATCCTCTCTAGTATAAATATAAACAAAAAAGGCACACCTATCCACAAAATAGATGTGCCCAGACGGTCGGCTAAAAACAACTTTCCTGCTTCCTTGCGGTACTCCGCTAAGCACTGCCCAGATTGTGGGTACTACTTATTTCCGTCAGTAACAGAAAATACATTGTTATTATACCAATTTTCAAGAAAATTGTCAACCATTATAATGCCAATATTTTAATAATTTTGGCGGATTTTAAGGCTTATTTATCGGATTTCTTCCCAAGGAGTTGAACTCCTGTTACACCGACTATTATCATGGCAACAGAAAAGATTCCCAGAGCAGTTATTTTTTCGTTTAAGAATATCATTCCTGCAAAAACCGAAACAACAGTTGTAATATTTGCAAACACTGTAGTTCTTGCAACAGGAAGATAGGTATTTGCATAATTTAAAAGAAAAAATCCAATTACAGATGAGCCGATGCTAAGATATAGTATTCCCGACACAAATGCACTACTGTTAAAAGGTGAAATAAGCATAGTAAAGTCACCTGAATTTTCTATAAGTGCAATTAAAGTAAAAGCAACTGCTCCGATAATCGTTGTTGCATATGTTCTCTCTAAGGCAGAAAATTCGCCCGAATATTTTCTGCTGGTCAAATTAAATCCACAGGATGAAAACACCGCTCCAAGAAGCAAAATTATTCCCAAAACTGTAACAGTGCCATCACTTTTTCCCGAAAGTGCCATCGCAGAAACACCTGCAACAGAAATTGCAGAAAATACATATTGCAAAGCAGTCGGAACTTCTTTTAAAATAAAGATTGCGCATATCATTGCCACCACAGGAATAAGCGATATCATCACCGACGAAAAAGCACTTGTGGTCATTTTCAATCCGTATGTTTCAAACAAAAAATATAAAACAGGCTGAAAAAGTGACATTACAACAATTTTCCACACATTACGCCCCAATTTTATCTTTTGACGCGAAAGCAGCATAATTAATGTCATAACAAAAAAAGCAATTATGTATCTTTCTGCCACTATAGTCATTGGTGATGCGTAATCCAGAGAAATTTTTGTAAACATAAAACTAAATCCAAATATTATCTGTGCTCCTACAGATGCACAAGTGGCAAAAATTGTTTCTTTTTTCATTATTTCACTTCCTTAATTTACCGCTAATTTTCTGTGTAAGTTATTTCATACTTGTTGCCAGACGAAATTTTTTCTCCGTCAACACCTGTTAAAAGGCTTGTCCCCTCTTTTGTGAATGCCCAGTAACTCTTTGTCTTATCATAATCTGCCTCTATGCCATTTACCTCTTTTACATACATACCGTATGGTCCTTTTTCACCGGAAATGAGTTCGTTTTCCAAAAGAGCATCTCCAAGAGTGGATTTATCTGTATTAATTGTAAAATCTACAGTATTGTCTTTTACAACTAATTTTACACAAATACTTACATTACCGCTGCCAAACTCTGTGTTCTCCTTGTATGTAGCACTATCCCACAAATTGTTTTCAACAGTTGTACCTGCACATGCACCAAGGCTTAAAATAATACTCAACATTAAAACAACACTTAAAATAATCTTTTTCATATTGCAATTACCTCTCGTTCTTATCATTACAAACACAATTCAAATATATCTTTTATTACTTCAAAGTCCATATCAATATAGCTCTTAACCGTTCTTTGTTTACCAAAGGTGCAAAGTTGTGAAAGTCTGTCTATACAGCTTTCATCCAAATTTCAAATCGTGAACATCTTTCTTTTCCTGTTTATCATTTTCAATATAAGAAATGGCATCTTCTCCAGAGGTAGTATAATAATAAAGTTCCTTACACCCTTCACGGATAAACTGTTCTTTTACAGATACGGCCAGAAACTCTTCAAGTTTTTCATAATAATTATTTATATCATAAACAACGATGGGTTTGGTATGTCTTCCGAGCTGTTTTAAAGTAACCACCTCAAAAAACTCTTCAAAAGTGCCCACCCCGCCTGGAACAACAATAAACGCATCAGACAGGTCTTCCATTTTTGTTTTTCTCTGTGCCATAGTCTCGGTAAAAATAAGCTCATTGCAAACATTTGATATAAGCTCTATTTCTTCATCTTTAAAAAATTCAGGGATTACACCTGTTATGTGTCCGCCCTCCGCACAAACGCCTTTTGCAACAGCACCCATAAGTCCGTGTCCGCCGGCACCAAACACAAGAGAATGACCTCTTTTTGCCATATATTTTCCAAGTTTTTCAACTTCTGAAATATAACTTATATCTATCATGTCACTTGCTGCACCAAAAACACATATTTTCATTATATGTCTCCTTTACTTATTTTTTATAATTTTATTTCTGTCTCTCCAATTTTAAGTTCTACTATATCTTTCCCCAAAACAAGCTTTGCATTTCTTTTTGTTTTAACTATTATTTTTGACTTGTCCCGGTAAAGAATTGGATTTGCAGCCATTTTATATGCAGTAGAGGCATATCCGTTTTCAGACAGGGCAGTAAAAATATATTTTGTTGTAAGCATTCTGCAATCTATATGTTAATCATTTATGTGCAGTATCAATCTCATCGATTTCTACAAGTCCGTCAGGAGTCTCTACCATATCATGACGATTGAGAAGAAATCTTCTGACGCCAAAAAGTATGGCAATAGCCACAACAGTTATAAGATTTTCCCATGGGGCAGCATGACCTACGATAAGCTGACGGGCAAGGGCAAAAGCCATAACCTCTATAACGGTCTCGGGAGTGTGTTTGCACAGCATCTTTATAAATTCTGCTCCGATAGCAAGTATTATGGCATCATCAAGAATAGACATAAGAGATGATGCACTGTCAAAATTAATTCCAATATTTACTAAATTAAAAACCATTTTTACAACAAAAATCAAAATAGAAATTGCAACAATTAATGCAACCAGAAGTTCAAACAAATAGCTGGTTTCAAACATTTTATCCTGTAGTTTTTTTCTCATTTTAAATTCCTCCGATTATGTAATATTTTTATATATAATCTTTTTTCCATTGACCGTCACAAAGCACATAAACACATTCAAACCCAATATCTCTGAGAAGTTTTTTTGTTTCTGTAAAATAAAAATCCAGCGTATTTGCAATATGGCTGTCTGAAGACAAAACGACCCTGCCATCATATTTCTTGATAGTATACAAAAGATACTCATCAGGATACGGAGCTTTTGTGTACCCTCTGGATATGGCTCCTGTATTCACTTCAAAAATCACATCATATTTCAAAGCCTCTTTTATATAATTCTTTGACAGTCTTATGTATTCACTACTATCCTTAAAGCCGATATCAAGGATTTCATCATACTTGGTTATAAGGTCAAAGTGCCCGACAATATCAGGTTTTCTTTGCCTTATATAATCACACAAGGTTTTATAATATGAATGGGAAAGATGTATAATATCTCCTTCAAAAAGGTCAAGACATTTATTAAAAGCATCACATCCTGAATCAACAGGATAATATAAACCGTCTATTAAAAGGTAATGTGAAGAGCCTATGATGTAGTCAAAACAATCTCTTTTTACAGGGGAAAACAAATCCTCTTCCACACCGAGATATATCTGAATTTTATCTTTATACTGCTCTTTAAGCAAATTGACAGCATCTATATATCCGTCTGTATCCATCATGCAATATTCTGTATCAAAGGGTGTATATCCGTGGCCCGAAAAACCCAATGCATCAAACTTATTGTCTATGGCATAAAGGACTATTTCAGAAAGCGGACTTTTTCCGTCACAAAATACTGAATGTGTATGATAGTTTGTAAGCAAAATATCTCCCTCCTTTTTAACAAAAATCAACAACAATCATATGCAAATTATACCACAAAAAAAGGGTAAATTCAACAGAAATTTACCCTTTATGCGACCTAATATTTATTTTTTAAAAACTCCTTAATTTCCAACAATCTATCCTTTGCAACCTTTCGGCCCAGTTCATATACCACCTTAAGTTTCTCAGGGTCTTTTTCCACCCTTCCAATGGGAAGAGATTTTTCGGGTCTTATAACCAAAATCTGCCCATCTTTTTCTTCTGCCATAATATAGTCAAGAGTGTTATTATACTCAATATGTCTGTTCCCTACCGTTTTAACAAAGTCAGGATATTTTTTATACATCAATTTTATAAAAGGCATGGCTTTGTTTTTCTTTTTTCGGTAATCTCTTGGCTGAGTAAGGACTACAACATTTTTGTCATACCCCAGATTTTCAAGAAACTTTATAGGTACAGAATCAGAAACTCCGCCATCAAGAAGTTTTTGTCCGTCTATTTCCACAATTTCAGATACAAGAGGCATAGACGCAGATGCTCTTATCCATTCAAATCCCGAATCTTCTTTGCCTGTGTATTTATGATATACAGGTTTTCCGCTACAAACATCTGTAGCAACAACATAAAACTCCATAGGATTTTTTTCATAAGAGTCGAAATCGAATATATCGTGAACAAGGGGAACTTCACCATAGCAGAACTCTTTGCTGTAAAGATTTCCCGTTTTAAGAAGAACCCCAAAACCGCCGTATCTCTTATCAGCACAAAAATTTGTATTATATCGGAGGACTCTGCCAATCTGTCCCGACTTATAATTAACTCCAAAAGCTGCTCCTGCAGAAACCCCTACTGCACCATCAAATGAAATTCCGTTTTCCATAAGAACATCCATTACACCCGCAGTAAACAAGCCTCTCATTGCTCCGCCCTCTAAAACCAAACCGGTCTTCATTAAATAAAACCTCTTTTCTTTATACATAATAAAGCTAATTTAATATAATAAGAAATTATATCAAAACGTAACTTTATTTGCAAGATTTTCTTTGTATTTACAATTTATTGAATATATGATATAATTTACTAAATACACAAGATTATTACAAAGAAAGGGATAAAAATATGAACACAAACATATCAGAAGCTTCCTTGAAAATTATTAAAAAAATGCAACAGAATGAACTGACAGAAAGTATAATATACGAAAAAATATCAAAATTTGCAAAAGGTGACGAGAACAAAGCCACTCTGCTTCGTCTCTCACACGAGGAAAAATCACATTATGAAATATGGAAAAAGTACACAGGCATAGAAATGAAGCCTGAAAAGCTTAAAATATTCAAATACACATTTCTGGCAAAAGTGCTTGGTTTTACATTTGCAGTAAAGCTTATGGAAAACGGAGAAGAGGCGGCTCAGGGCGAATATGAAAAACTTACTAAGGAAGTACCTGAAAGTGTTTCCATAAGAGAGCAGGAGGAAGAGCACGAAAAATCTCTCCTTAATATACTCGACGAAGAAAGACTACACTATGTCGGCTCAATGGTACTTGGTTTAAACGATGCCTTAGTAGAGCTCACAGGAAGTCTTGCAGGATTTGCTCTTGCTCTGCAAAACACAAAGGTTATAGCTTTGTCAGGACTTATTGTCGGAATATCGGCAACATTTTCAATGGCATCAAGCGAATTTTTATCAGCCCGAAGCGAGGGAAAAAGCGATGCTCTTAAATCCTGTTCATACACAGGAATTGCATATCTTGTAACAGTTATTGCACTTATTGCACCATACCTTTTATTCCCTGAAAGTATGTATATACCGGCTCTCATTTGTATGATTGCAATAGTAATACTTATAATTGCAGCATTCACATATTACACATCAGTTGCTCAGGATCAGCCATTTAAAAGTCGTTTTCTTGAAATGGCTATCATAAGCGTTGGTGTGGCTGTGGTTTCATTCATTGTAGGTATCCTTGCAAAAACATTTTTAGGAATAGACTTATAATATTAAAAATAAAAAAGGGAGACGTTTTCAGTGAAAAAGAATTTACTGATTATTTATGTAATACTAATTTGCACAATGCTATGCTCATGTTTAAACGAAGCTGCAAGCATAGGAATAATAGGTGGGTCAGACGGGCCAACTGCAATATTTGTTGGCAATAAAGCAGACAGTAAAAAAGCTGACAAAAAGCTTTTTAAAAGCTATATAAACGAAAGAAAACTCGAGAGAGTTTTGGCGCAGCCTGAAAGAGAGTTAATTGCAGGTGACAGAAAATTAATTCTCGATGATACAATTGAAAATGAAATGGAGCTTTTTATATATGACTACTACAAGGACAAGACAAACGGTGATTACGACAAAATAAAAAGCTACATTTTGGGAGAGCAGCTCAGTGTTGCAATTGAAAATGAAAAAGAGAGTTTTAAAGAGGGAAAATATTTTTCACATATAGTTCTTGACGAAATAGACATTGCAGACAAGGATGAATTATACGAAATACACCCCGACACAAGACAGAGAATATTAAAGACACTGACTGAGCTTAATATAAAGGAATTTGCCATTGCAGAAGTTGAAAAAAATGTAATACTTAATGACAAATACATGGCAGCTGCTCCGCAGATTGGAAATGGCGAGGTGGCAAGATATTATATCATTGGAAGAGTTGATGGCGAATTTAAAATCTGTGAAGTTTACTGGGAAGGTCTTTTGGATTAATATAAAAGGTCGCAGAAATACATCTGCGACCTTTTATTTTTAAAGTTTATTTACATCTGCAGTTGTAACAATTTTAAATCCTGCATCCATAAGAATTTTTTCTGCAATTTCATTGTCCTCAACACGAAGTACAACATA
>JAZUPR010000129.1:0-3302 GCA_045605285.1 Clostridia bacterium
CAAGGAAAAATTGTCGGAATTTAATATTATGCTTGGTGAAAAAATTGCCGAGCTTGAAAAAAATATATATGACCTGGCGGGCGAAACCTTTAATATAAATTCCACCAAGCAGCTTGGTGTAATCCTTTTTGAAAAGCTTGGACTCAAGGCAATCAAAAAGACAAAGACAGGATATTCAACCAATTCAGAGGTGCTGGAAAAGCTTTCGGGTAAACACGCTATTATAGATTTTATCATAGAATATCGCCAGCTTGCCAAGCTTAAATCCACATATGCAGACGGACTCATAGCCGTTATAGATGATAAAACAGGCAGAATTCATTCTAAATTCAATCAGACAGTTACTGCCACAGGAAGAATAAGCTCTACCGAGCCAAATCTTCAGAACATCCCTGTGAGAACAGAGCTTGGCAGAGAAATCAGAAAAATGTTTATAGCCGAGGACAAAAACCACATTCTTGTGGATGCGGACTATTCACAGATAGAGCTTCGCATTATGGCACATATTTCTGACGACGAAAAAATGAAATCAGCCTTTATAAACGGAGTGGATATTCACACATCCACCGCAATGAATGTCTTTGGGGTGTCGGAAAATGAGGTCACACCTCTTTTGCGTACCAGAGCAAAGGCGGTAAATTTTGGAATAATATATGGAATGGGAGATTTTTCACTCTCTCAGGATTTGCACATAACAAAAAAAGAGGCTAAAGAATATATAGATAACTATTTTGAAAAATATCATAATGTCCGCACCTATCTTGACAGCACGGTAGAGGAGGCAAAAGAAAAGGGATATGTGGCAACCATGTTTGGCAGAAGACGATATGTTCCCGAGCTTTCATCTACAAACCACCTTATAAAATCCTTTGGCGAAAGAATTGCCATGAACACTCCTATTCAGGGTGCGGCTGCAGATATTATAAAAATTGCTATGGTAAAGGTGTCGGGGGAGCTTAAAAAGCAAAAACTCAATGCAAAACTGATACTTCAGGTGCACGACGAACTTATTATAGAAACAACCCGCGAAGATGAGCAAAAGGTGAGAGAGCTTCTGACAAGCTGTATGGAAAATGCGGCAAAATTAAGCGTTCCTCTTGTTGCAGATACACACAGCGGAGACACCTGGTACGATGCAAAATAAAAAGGTGGAAAATATATGATAATCGGTCTTACAGGAAGTTCAGGCTCAGGAAAGACTGTGGCTTCCGTATTTTTCAAAGAACAAGGCTTTTTTGTAATAGATTTTGACAAAATCTCAAAAGATGTGTGCGGCAAATCCTCTCCCTGCCTTGATGAACTTGTAAGCTTTTTTGGGGAGAATATTTTAAATGCCGATAAAACACTTAACAGAAAACGCCTCGGGGAAATTGTCTTTAAGGATAAAGAAAAACTCCGCGAATTAAATTCTATAACTCATAAATATATTATGGAGTCAGCAAAAGAGCTTTTGTCACTCCATAAGGGAGAAAATGTTGTGCTCGATGCACCTCTTCTTTTCGAGGCGGGTCTTGACTTATGGTGCGATATCACCCTTTCTGTAATCTCTGACATAAGAGTTCAGATAAAGAGAATTACAGAGCGTGACGGTATAAGCGAGGATATAGCAAAGGCTCGACTCGCCACTCAGCACGATGAAAAATTCTTTGTCTCAAACAGCGACTATGTCATAAAAAATAACGGAACAATTGACGAATTTTACAAAAAACTTCAAAAATTTCTGGAGGATATTTTTCAATGATAATGATAGTAAATAAGAAAAGATTTTGTGCATCACTTTCTTTTCTTATATTGGTTTTAGTTTTAATAATAGTTCTTGTTTCCATACCCTTTAAAAAATCCTTGTATCCTATGCTATACAAGAGCGTGGTGGAAACCTGTTGCCGAGAATATTCTCTCGATAAATATCTGGTTTATGCAGTCATTAAGACAGAGAGCAATTTTAAAAAAGATGCACTTAGCCATAAGGATGCAAAAGGGCTTATGCAGGTTACAGACGATACTGCTTCTTGGTGCATAGAAAAATTTAACCTTTCCGTGTCAGACGATATCTATGACGAAAGGACAAACATCACTGTCGGTTGTGCATATCTCTCTTATCTTATGGAGCATTTTTCGGGCGAGATTACTTCTGTGATTGCCGCATACAACGCAGGCCAGGGAAATGTCTCAAAGTGGCTTTCGGATAAAAGATATTCCGAAGACGGAAAAACTCTTAAAAAAATTCCCTATGAAGAAACCAGGGAATATGTAAAAAAGGTTTTAAAAAGACGGGAAATATACATAGAGATGTATGAAAAATAAAACGCTTTGTGCCAAATAGCACAAAGCGTTTTATTTAAAATGAATGTTATTTGTTTCAAATATTTTTCCGTTAAGATATGAAAGAAAATTTTCGTCAGAAAAGTCAAATTTTATTTTGTATGCACAAAGAGCCTGTCCTGTGTGATTTTTAAGCTTTTTCTTTGCTCCGTATTTGACATCTCCCACAAGGGGATGACCTATAGATGCCAGATGTGCCCTTATCTGATGAGTTCTCCCTGTAATCAGTTCAATCTCCGCTATAGATGTGTCGGCATTTTCTTTTATCACCTTGTATTTTGTAATAATGTTTTTGCCTCCATCTTCCTTTATATACACCTTGTTTTCCTCGTGATTTTTTGTAAGGCTTCCTTTAAGGACACCCTCTTTTTCTTTAAAAATCCCTTCTGCAAGGCAAAGATAATATTTTTTTATCTCCCTGTTTTTAATTTTCTCGTTTACAAGTTTTAGTGTCGTTGCATTTTTTGCGGCAATTACTATCCCTGCTGTGTTTCTGTCTATTCTGTTGCATAAGGAAGGAGAAAAACTGTGCTCCTCTTCGGGCTTGTACTCTCCCTTTTGGTAAAGGTATGCTTTCATGTGGTTTAAAAGAGTGTCGCTCTTTTCTCCCTTGTTGTCGTGCACCAGTATACCCGCCTTTTTGTCCATAAGGATGATGTTTTCGTCCTCGTAAATAACATCAAGCTCGGGGGTGATGTTTTTGTACTCATCGTATGAAGAAGATGCAAAAAACTCGTCGTTGATATACAGGTCTAGTTTGTCCCCCTCTTTGAGCCGATAGTTAATCTCGGTTTTCTTGCCGTTTACCTTTATTCTCTTTTTTCTTATGGCTTTGTATAACATGCTCTGCGGCATATTTTTGCAAAATTTAGACAAAAACTTGTCAACTCTCTGGTCAGCATCGTTTTTGTTTATTACAACTGTTTTCATAGGATTATTCCTTTTATATTTTTAATTCTTCTGCCATTTTGCTAAATACA
>JAZUPR010000130.1:0-7868 GCA_045605285.1 Clostridia bacterium
GTAAACTGACTCATTATACTTATTGATATATTATCATTATATTTTTCATACAAGTATCTTAAAATCCTTTTTGATTCAGCCACCATACCAGGAAGAACAAGATTTCTGACAACAAGTCCTGCATATAGCATTCCATTTTCAGAATACTTTAGTTGCGATTGCTGACAAAACATTTCATAAATGGCTTTTTTTGCAAAATCGGGATAATCAATTGCATTTGAATATTTTTGTGAAATTTCAGGGGTAAAATACTTGAAGTCTGCAAGATATATATCTATATATCCATCAAGCATTTTTAACGAGGATATATTTACATATGACGAAGTATTAAATACAATCGGTATGTTAAGACCTTTATTTTTTGCCATATCCAAAGAAGATATAATCTGTGGTATGTAATGGTCACCCGTAACAAGATTTATATTATGCGCTCCGTCATTTTGAAGTTTCAAAAAAATATCACAAAGCTCTTCTGTTGAGACCTTTTTACCAACTACAGCTCTTGATACATTATAATTCTGGCAATAAACACATTTAAGACTACAACCAGAAAAAAAGACCGTACCCGAGCCATGTTCGCCACTGATACAAGGTTCTTCCCATTGATGCAGTGATGCACGGGCAATATACACACTATTATCCACTCCACATATACCTTTTTGACCTGTGGAGCGGTCTATATTACAATTTCTCGGACATAGATTACATTTAGTCATTAGTTGGCTCCTGATTATGATATAAAATCATTATAATTAAAATATATCATTTTGTCAAAAAACATATATATAAGCATATAAATAAGTGTTGCAATAATTGATAAAAATGTGTTATAATACCTAATGTATGGAATTTTTTAGATTATTATAATTCGGAGTGAATATTTTGATTAAAAACATTAACGGATTAAATATAAACTATATAATAAAAGGCGAAGGAAAACCAGTTGTACTTTTGCATGGATGGGGTTCTAATATTTCATTATTCTTATCAATGACAGAGCTTATATCAAAAAAATACAAAGTTATTGCAATGGACCTTCCCGGATTCGGAAAAAGTGAAGAGCCAAAAACTCCCTGGTCGGTTGATAACTATGTGGATTTTGTAATAGATTTTCTAAGTAACCTTGGTATAACCCAAGCAATATTACTTGGACATTCTTTTGGCGGACGAATCATTATCAAGATGTTTTCAAGAAAAGATTTACCTTTTAATATTACCGATATAATTTTAACAGGAAGTGCAGGAGTTCTGCCTAAAAAATCAACAAAACAGAAAATTAAAGTTAAAATTTACAAGATTACAAAAAATATATACTCAAACAAGCTTGTTAAAAAGGTGTTCCCGAATGCTCTGGAAAACTTAAGAAACAAAAATGGTTCTGCAGACTACATAGCTGCATCACCCATTATGCGCCAGACTCTTGTAAAAGTGGTGAACGAAGATTTAGTGCCTTTGTTTGAAAACATCAACATCCCTACCCTTCTTATATGGGGAAAAAATGACACAGCAACACCACTTGAAGACGGAAAACTAATGAATTCCAAAATGAAAGAATCAGCACTTGTAGTTCTTGAGAACAGCGGACATTATGCTTTTTTGGATGAAATGTTTGCATTTAACAAAATTCTTGCTGCATATTTGAAAATTGAGGTGTAATAATGGAAGTAACATTAACTATACTTAATTTATTGATAATTACCATTGCAACATATCTTTCAGCTGTATCTTCATTACATATGTTTCAGCTGAATTCATATCAGATAAAATCTCACTTAAACAGGATAAAAGAAAGTCACATACAATTACTGCCAAATGTAATTATATTTGCCCTTTCTCTCCTATCCTTTGTCTTATCTATAAAAATTTCATATATATATATTGATGTTTTATTTATAATTGCAATATATATAAACAGACCAAAAAAAGCAAAAAAGCCATTTGTATATACACCAAGAGTAAAAAGGCAATTAACAACAATATTTATATTATATATTGCAACACTAATTTGTGGTTTATTATTCAAAAAACCTGTTTTTGCTGAGTGTGTATTCTTCTTTTTAATTCCGTTAGTTATAATAATATCTGCAATTATAAACAAGCCTATTGAAAAATCAATCAGCAACGGATTTATAAATGATGCTAAAAAGATATTACATTCCATGGGCAACATGAAAATAATCGGAGTTACAGGAAGTTATGGAAAAACAAGTGTAAAATATTATCTCAACACACTTTTAAAAGCACAGTACAATGTATTGATGACACCGGGGAGTTTTAACACTCCAATGGGAGTGGTAAGAACCATAAGAGAATACTTAAAACCAACACACGAAATTTTTGTTTGTGAAATGGGTGCCCGTCATGTTGGTGACATAAAGGAAATATGCGATATTGTCCATCCCCACGACGGTATAATAACATCAATAGGTCCTCAGCACCTTGAAACATTTTATAGTCTTGACAACATTAAAAAAACCAAATTTGAACTTGCAGATGCCTGTGAAAAAAACGGCCTTTTATTTGTAAATCTTGATGATGAAAACATTGTTTCTTGCCTTGACGGCAAAAAATATATTGGTTACGGAATAAATAACAACTCAGGTTATTTTGCAAAAGACATAAAAATATCTGAAAAAGGTACTGAATTTACTCTCGTTACCCCAAGCGGTGAAGAATGCATATATAACACAAGACTTATAGGAAATCACAATGTTTTAAACATAGTCGGAGCCATAACAGTTGCAAACACTTATGGTATACCTCTTGAAAAACTCCGTCCGCAGGTAAGAAAGCTTGAATGTGTTCCTCACAGACTTGAAATGAAAGACCACGGAAATGTGGTAATAATAGATGATGCATACAATGCAAACCCATCCGGCACAAAAGCGGCACTTGATGTATTCTCTGTGTTTGACGGATACAAAATCATGATTACTCCCGGCATGGTAGAACTCGGCGAAAAGCAAAATGAATACAACTATGAATTTGGTGTAAATGCCGCAAAAGCATGTGACTTTGTAATACTCGTAGGTCACAAGCAAACAAAATGTATATATAATGGTCTTATAAATTCAAACTTTGACAAAGAAAAAATATATATTATCGAAAAAGTTGAAGACGGAATTAATTTTGCATATTCTATTGACACACAAGGCAAAAAGAAATATATTCTTCTTGAAAACGACTTACCCGATAATTATTAAAAGGAGGACATTTATATGAAAATCAGAGTTGGAGTTATGTTTGGCGGAAAAAGCACCGAGCATGAAATATCAATAATATCAGCTATTCAGGCGATAAACAATTTTGACAAAAGCAAATATGATATTGTGCCTATATATATCACAAAAAACAATGAATTTTATGTTGGAGAAAACATAGCTGATATAAAAAGCTATACAAAACTTGATGCCCTTTTAAAATCAAGTCAGAGAGTAATACTTGTAAATGATGACAATAAAGTAAAAGTAATAAAATATCCTTTTAAAAAGTTCGGAAATAATGTCTGTGCAGAACTTGATGTAATATTCCCTATCGTTCACGGAACAAATGTTGAGGACGGTACTCTCCAAGGGTTTATATCTATGCTGAATGTCCCCTATGTAGGCTGCGATGTAACATCATCAGCAGTTGGTATGGACAAATATGTAATGAAAACTGTTCTTAAAGAAAACAACATTCCTGTATTGGATTGTATAAGATATTCAGGATACGAATATGATTTTGGCGTTGATAAAATTATATCTGAAATTGAAGAAAAAATTGGTTATCCTGTTATTATTAAACCTGTAAACCTTGGTTCAAGTATCGGTATATCTCTTGCACACGACAGAGCCGAGCTTGAAAAATCATTAGATACAGCTTTTAGCTTTGCAGATCAGGTAATTGCCGAACATGCTATAAAAAATTTAAAGGAAATAAACTGTGCAGTTCTTGGTGATACAGAAGATGCGCAGGCCTCTGAATGTGAAGAGCCTGTAAACGGTGATGAAATCCTTAGCTTTGAAGACAAATACATGAGTGGTTCAAAAGGCAAAAACGGTGCTAAATCTTCGGGTTCAAAAGGTATGGCAAGTCTCAAAAGAAAAATACCTGCAGATATATCTGACGAAACCAGAACATACATACGAAAAATTGCAGTTGATGCGTTTAAATGCCTTGGTTGCAACGGTGTAACAAGAATTGATTTTATGATTGATATGGATACTGATAAAGTATATCTCAACGAAGTGAATACAATACCCGGTTCTCTTTCGTTCTACCTTTGGGAAACAGAATCAATAGGTCTCCCTTACGGAAAGCTTCTTGACAATATGATTAACCTTGCTTTAAAGAGAGACAGAAAAAACAGCGAGATAACATTTTCCTTTGATTCAAACGTTCTTGAAGGAATAAATCTTGGAGGCTCAAAAGGCTCAAAAATGTGATATGTCATATTGACAAAATCATCTTTTGGTTGTATAATATTTTAAGTTAAATAAATACGTTGACGAAGACAGTAGAATTATGCGAAAGCCAAAGCGAGTCAGGGTTGGTGTGAGCCTGATGCCCAGTAACATAATTTGAATATCACTTCCGAGTAGCAGGCTGAAAGTTTTTTCGATTAAGCTGAGCCGGGACTCCCACCGTAATCGGGAAGCATATGATTGTATGCCTATATAGGTGGTTAAAGCGAGACATCTCGTCCTATTTATAGGACGAGATTTTTTTATGCACTATTAATTAAATTTATATATCGGAGGAAAAACTTATGTACGAAAAAGTTGACAACACCCTGAATTTTGTCGACAGAGAAAAGAAAATCGGTAAATTCTGGAAAAAAAACGACATTTTCCAAAAATCCATCGACTCAAGAATGGAGGGCGAGACATATACATTTTATGACGGACCTCCAACAGCTAACGGAAAACCACATATCGGACACGTTCTCACAAGAGTTATCAAGGATATGATTCCAAGATACAGAACAATGAAAGGATATATGGTTCCAAGAAAAGCTGGTTGGGACACTCACGGTCTGCCTGTTGAACTTGAAGTTGAAAAGCTTCTTGGACTTGACGGAAAAGAGCAGATTGAAGAATACGGTCTTGAGCCATTTATCAAACATTGTAAAGAAAGCGTATGGAAATACAAAGGTATGTGGGAGGATTTTTCCGATACAGTTGGTTTCTGGGCTGATATGGACGACCCTTATGTAACTTATGACAACAACTTTATAGAATCAGAATGGTGGGCACTCAAACAGATATGGGAAAAAGGTCTCCTTTACAAAGGCTTTAAGATAGTTCCTTACTGTCCAAGATGCGGAACTCCCCTTTCTTCACACGAAGTTGCACAAGGATATAAAAGTGTTAAAGAGCGTTCTGCAATTGTAAGATTTAAAGTTCTAGGAGAAGATGCATATTTCCTTGCATGGACTACTACTCCTTGGACTCTTCCATCAAACGTTGCTCTTTGTGTAAACCCTGATGATGAATATCTCAAGGTTAAAGCAAATGACGGATATACCTACTATATTGCAAGAGAACTTGCAGACAAGGTGCTGTCATCACTTGCTACCGAAGAAAAGAGCGCTTATGAAATCATTGAAACATACAAAGGTTCTGACCTTGAGTATAAAGAATACGAACCATTATTTGATTTTGTAAAACCTGTTTGTGAAAAGCAAAACAAAAAAGGTCACTATATCACATGCGACAGCTATGTAACCATGTCTGACGGTACAGGTATTGTTCATATTGCTCCTGCATTTGGTGAAGACGACGCCAATGTCGGCAGAAGATATGACCTCCCATTTGTACAGTTTGTAGATGGAAGCGGTAACCTTACAAGTGAAACTCCTTACGCAGGTAAATTTGTAAAAGATGCAGACAAATTTGTGTTAATTGACCTTGAAAAAGCAGGTCTTCTCTTTGATGCGCCTAAATTTGAGCACGATTATCCACACTGTTGGAGATGTGACACTCCACTTATCTACTATGCTAGAGACTCATGGTTTATAAAAATGACCGCAGTTAAGGACGACCTTATAAGAAACAACAACACAATTAACTGGATTCCTGAAAGCATAGGAAAAGGAAGATTTGGCGATTGGCTCAAAAATGTTCAGGATTGGGGCGTAAGCCGTGACAGATATTGGGGAACTCCGCTTAACATATGGGAATGTGAATGCGGACACAGACACTCTATCGGCTCAATTGCCGAACTTAAAGAAATGAGTGACAACTGTCCTGATGAAATTGAACTTCACAGACCGTGGATTGACGCTGTTACTATAAAATGTCCCGAATGCGGAAAACAAATGACCCGAGTAAAAGAAGTTATAGACTGTTGGTTTGACTCAGGAGCAATGCCTTTTGCTCAGTGGCACTATCCATTTGAAAACAAAGAAACTTTTGAGAAAAACTTCCCTGCAAGTTTTATAAGTGAAGCAGTAGACCAGACAAGAGGTTGGTTCTACTCACTTCTTGCAGAATCAACACTTCTTTTTAACAAAGCACCATATAAAAATGTTATAGTTCTTGGTCATGTTCAGGATGAAAACGGACAAAAGATGTCTAAGTCTAAAGGAAATGCAGTAGACCCATTTGAAGCTCTTGCAACTTACGGAGCAGATGCAATAAGGTGGTACTTCTACTCCAACTCTGCACCTTGGCTTCCAAACAGATTCCACGGTGGTGCAGTTACCGAAGGTCAAAGAAAATTCCTCGGTACTCTCTGGAATACTTATGCATTCTTTGTACTCTATGCAAATATAGATAACTTTGATGCATCAAAACATTCTCTTGACTATGACAAACTTCCTGTTATGGACAAGTGGATTTTATCTAAGCTCAACACACTTGTAAAAGAAACAGACAATTATCTCGAAAACTACAAAATAACAGAAGCTTCAAGAATTCTTCAGGAATTTGTTGACGAGCTCAGCAACTGGTATGTAAGACGTTCAAGAGAAAGATTCTGGGTTAAAGATATGCCTCAGGACAAGATAAATGCATACATGACATTGTATACAACTCTTGTAACACTTTGCAAAGCAGCAGCACCTATGATTCCGTTTATGACAGAAGAAATATATCAGAACCTTGTTCGTTCTGTTGATAAAGCTGCTCCCCTAAGCATACATTTGTGTGATTATCCTGTGGCAGATGAATGTCTTATTGACAAAGAACTTGAAAAGAACATGGAAGATGTACTTTCAATAGTTGTTCTCGGACGTTCTGCAAGAAACGCATCTGCAATTAAAAACAGACAGCCAATAGGCAAAATGTATGTTAATGCAATGGGCGTAAATCTTGATAAATTCTACACAGACATAATTGCCGAAGAACTTAATGTAAAAGAAGTTGAATTTACAGACGATGTTGACAGCTTTATCAGCTACAATATTAAACCTCAGTTAAAGACAGTTGGACCAAAGTATGGTAAATTCCTTGGCGGTATTAAAACTGCTCTTTCTGAAATAGATTCTATAAAAGCAGTTAAGGAAGTAAATTCTGTTGGATTTATTACTCTGTCAATAGATTGCAATGAAATTAAGCTTGAAAAAGATGATTTGCTCATAGAGTCAGCAAAATCCGATGGATTTGCAAGTGAGTCTGACAATGGTATAACTGTTGTTCTCGATACAACTCTTTCTGATGAGCTTATTGAAGAAGGATTTGTAAGAGAAATTATCAGCAAAATTCAGACTATGAGAAAAGAGTCGGGATTTGAAGTTATGGACAACATCACACTCTATGTTAGCGACAACGAAAAAATAGAAAAAATTGTTGAGAAAAATTCAGAATTTATTAAAGAAGATGTACTGGCAAAGCAGGTAAACACAGGTACTTCAACAGACTCTTCCAAAGAATGGAACATCAATG
>JAZUPR010000131.1:0-4270 GCA_045605285.1 Clostridia bacterium
CGTTACAACATCTATAAATATTGACCTTGTGAAAAAATTAATATATAATAGAAATAATTAAAACTTTCAAATTGAGGGGAATAATATGAAACCTATAGGAATTATTACAGACAGTCACTGCGGCATATCCTTTGCCGAAGCCGAAAAACTCGGTGTTAAGGTGCTGCCCATGCCATTATATATAGACGACGAATGCTACTACGAAGAAATATCCATAACCCGAGATGAGTTTTTTGAAAAGCTCAAAACCTGTGACAAGGTAAGCACATCTCAGGCATCTCCCGGCGAGGTGATGGATATGTGGAACGAAACTCTTTCTGAGTATGAAACCGTTTTATGTATGCCTATGAGCAGCGGTCTCAGCGGTTCATGCAACAGTGCAAAGCTATATGCACAGGAAGAAGAATATGCCGGAAAAGTAGTGGTTGTTGACAACGGAAGAATATCCACTCCTATGCACCGCACCATTCTTGATGCAATTGAGCTTATAAACGAAGGTTTTTCTGCACAGGAGATAAAGGGAATTCTTGAAAGCGAAAAAGACAAGATGTCCATATACATTGCAGTGGAGACTCTTGAATACTTAAAAAAAGGCGGAAGAATTTCAGGTGCTGCGGCTACAATCGGCACAATTCTTGATATAAAGCCTATATTAAAGCTACACACAGGCTTACTTCAGGAGCACGACAAATGCAGAGGCTCTAAAAAGGCAAGAAAAATGATGATTGAACAAATCAAGCAGGACATAGAAACAAAATTTTCTGACTACAGCTATGATGACATACACATTCTTGCGGCAACAAGTGCCGATGAAGAAACCACCAAAAAATGGATTGAGCAAATAAAAGAAGCATTCCCCGGAAAAGAGGTTTTATGTGACAATCTATCACTGGGAATAAGCTGTCACACAGGCGAGGGAGCACTTGGAATAGGAGTTTCGTGCAGACCGAAAAAAGTTAATTAGGAATTTAAAGGCGATATTTCAAATATATGAAAATATCGCCTTTTTTATTGATTTGAAGAATCTGCCATGATATAATTAATTAAAGGTATTCTATCATTAACAAGGGAGGTATCTGGCATGAAAAAAATTGTAAAATTTATTTACACAACTATTGTTTTGTTATCTCTGTCAGCAACTTTTCTTACAGGGGCAACTCCCACAGAAGATTATAAGATTTTATCCGATGTGCTCTTATACGACAAAGAAGACATAAGAGAAATAATGGTTATTTATCCATTGGAGAGCGACCCTGCAGGATGCTATATTGACAAAGACAAATTTTTTGATTTAGCAAAGACAATCCCCCTTACCCCAGTAAACAGAATAGACACAATTGACAATTCAACAGGGGTATATATTATTATAACAGACAATGACGACAACCAGAACGAAATTTATCTTGACAAAAGAGGAAGAATAGGTTGTCCCAGGTATGTAACATCATCGGCAGTAACAACTCAGTTTGATATAAGCAAGTCAGATTATATAAAAATATATTCCTTTTTACCAAAAGAAGCAACTGCACACATTCCGCTTGAAAATCCGATGAAAAAATATCTTATTCTGACTATTATAATATTATTTTCAATATTCTCATCGGCATTTTCGGTTGGATATATATTTAAAAAGAAAAGGGGTTGATTTAAATGAAAAAATTATTATCATTTGTTTTAATGTTATGTATGATTCTTTCATTGGTAGGTTGTTCTGCGAATGATGGTCTTAGTGAAATGGACACTCAAAAATTTGTGACAGTGAAAATTCCTTTTCCAGACACAATTGAAGACAGAAATTCATGGCTTACTCGCGCAAGATATAAAAACGGTGACGGAGTTATCCCCCTTTCAATGTTCTATAACGGTTATGTATATGCCTCAATACCAAGTAAAAACAAAGACAATGAAATTGAGGCTTTTGTCCCCGAGGAAATAGAATTTACCGACACAGACTACACAAATTATAATTTCCACGCTGCTAAGATGCTTTCTCGAGTAGGCATAATAAGAGGAAATGAAAAGGGTGAGGCAAACCTTGGAAGTAATGTGACACGAGCAGAGGCTACCACTATGGTTATGCGTCTCATCGGTCTTGAATTTATGCCTGAAGCTCACGCTATCACAAATTTTGATGATGTATATAAAAGTGACTGGTATTATCCTACAATAATGGGAGCTTATATGTGCGGTATAGTAAAAGGTGATTCAGAAAAAACATTTTCACCAATGAGAAATGTGACAAGAGAAGAAGTGACCGTTATGGTTGCCAGAGCATTGAAATATGCAGGTCTTATGTGCTCTCCTCTTATAAATGAAAACAGCAAAGACAAAGACAAAATATCAGACTGGGCAAAATCATCTTATGAGCTTATAGGGAGAAACTACATATCAGATTACGACGATACAGACCCTGAAAACCCCGTGCGAATTTTAGACCCAAAAAAAGATGCAACCAGAGAAGATATTGCATATCTTTTATACAATGTAGAGGATGATTGTCAGTTATATGCAAGTGATATTGCAGTACAATTTGGTTTTGACAAAGAGATGCCTACAATCGACGGTTCTACATCCACATATCCATTTACACAAGCTGTATATGGCGCTCTGTTTTGCAACGGTCAGACACACGAAAAATTTCCTATAAAGCATTCAAAGAGCCACACATCATATCAGCGTCTTATAAATGGTGAAGTTGATATGCTTTTTGCATCAGTATATCCTGCAAGTGATATTTTAAAAATGGCTGAAGACAAAGGTGTGGAACTGGAACTTATCCCCATAGCCTATGATGCTATGATATTCTTTACAAACAAGGACAACCCTGCAACAAATCTTACTAAAGAGCAGATAAGCAACATCTACGTAAATGACGCTTACGACAACTGGTCTGAGGTTGGAGGAAGTGATGCGCTCCTATATCCATACTGCAGAAATAATGACTCAGGAAGCCATGCACAGATGGAAAAACACTTTTTAAACGGAAGTGAAATTCATCCCGAGGTACAAAAAGAAACTTCCTATACAATGTCAAATGTGCTGACAGATGTTATGGCAGCAAAAACTGAAAATCCACTTGGATATGCTCTTGGCTACAGCATATATTACTACTATCACAATATGGATATGTTCTATGATGTGCATAACAATTTAAAACTTCTTGCTATAGACGGAGTTATGCCTACAGACGAAACAATAGCAGATGGTTCATATCCCCTTTCAAACAATACTTACATAGTCATAAGAAAGGATACTCCTAAAAATTCTCCCGCAAGAAAAATGGCAGAATTTATGCTTACAGAGGCAGGACAGCAATGTGTTGAACACGCGGGATTTGGAAGACTTGTAAAAGCTGAATAAGATTTATAAAAATATCTTTGTATCATCTATCGCCCTAAGAACTGCAGCAACAAAATTGAATATAAGATTTGCCGTCATACCTAGAAATATTATTCTCATATAAAGAACTGCACCGTCAAAACTTTTCAATAGGGAGTTCACATAAGCTTTAACACAAAACCCGAAAAACATATCTCAGCCACATTGTACTCTCCGCGTTTTGTAGAATCAAGCATTTTATTTGAATTTACAAAGTTTTTAATAAAACAGGTTAAATTTCAAGGGTATTGGTTGGAGGCAGACAATTGCGATTCTTACATACATAGAATGTTGTTTCATTGTTTAAAAGAGGATATTCCGTACTTCCTGTGACAACTTTTACATTGGCCATAAATGGAATATTTTCTTTTATTCGTTTTAAATCGGACTCTTCTTTTAATGAAATGGTAAGATGCAAAATTTCATCTTCATAAAGCAGCATTGCAATCAAGAACATACTGTTACCTGACGGATATCCGTATGTTTTATAAGACATAAATGATATCTGCTCTTGCAAAAGTGACTCGTACTTTTCATTCCCAGTAATTTGATACAATCTCACTAAATTGTATGCCATAATTGAATTTCCGCTGGGAATAGCCCCGTCGTATGTTTCCTTTGGATTTAAAAACAGTTCTTTACTGTCTGAAGAAGACAGGTAAAAACCACCGTTTTTTTCGTCCATAAATCGTGTGACTGTTTCCTCACAAAATTTTTCTGCCTTTTCAAGATAGCTTTTATTTAAAGTAGAATTATAAAGCTCTATCAAGGCTGCAACATAAAAAGCATAAGCATCCAAAAACACATTTTTTGAATGCTTTCCATCCCTAAAGCTTGTATAAAGTTTTGTCCCATCAGACATATTTTTTTCTATAAATTCCTGTGATTTTTG
>JAZUPR010000132.1:0-1722 GCA_045605285.1 Clostridia bacterium
ATTTCATCCTCCTGTAAAAACAACTCTTGCTCTTTAAGTCTTCTCTTTATAAGACCTTCAAGTTTTTTGCCTCCAGCATATACATATTCTATAATATGTTTTGCCACCTCGTCTGCGTTTCTTCCTTGGGTTAATTGTAACAATCCACCTAATCCAAGATTGTATGTAAAACTCACAAGAGCATCAAATTGATTTTGGTTTGGTTTAAAAGTTGTGACATGTTTATTGACATAATTTTCAAACTTTTCAATATCTGTTCTTAAAAATTCTTCTGCTCTTTTTTCAGTTATCACCATACCTTCGGAAACATCTGCTCCATAATGACCATAACCAATGGTGAAATATTGTTCGGTTTTTACTGGTTTATATGCAACAAGTCGGAGTCCCTCAAATGATTTTATAAGATTTATTCCTTTATCGGAAATATTCACATCTTTACACCATCCTGCATTTTAAATTTTTCTTCTAAAACCTTGTTTAAAATGTCAAATCTTTCGTCTATCATTTTTGTTACTTTATTTAAAACTGTGCACACTTCCGCTCTTGTAATTGGATTGTTTGGCTTAAAAGTACCATCTTCATATCCACTTATAAGACCTGCGAAATTCATAGATTTAACTGCATCGTAAAACCAGTCTGTTTCTTTAACATCGCTAAAAGGCAGTTTTATCTCTTCAAATAGAGGCACATAAACTTCATCTATACTATCTTTAGGAAGCTGGCTAAAACCTTTGTCACCATAATCTTCTCCCCAAGAATTTTTAAATTTATATTTATTCGTTGTGTCATCCCAACCTGTTAAGACAATACAATGAGACTCGTTAAAATAAGAGTCTGACACTGCTATTAAACCTCTGTTATATTTCATTAAAGCATCTTTAATAGCATTATCTCTTTTCTTCTTATCGGCATAATTTATAGATGCATACCCTTTAAGCTTATATTGCTCGGCGTGCTTTTGAAGTTCATCAAACTTGCTTGCAATGTTTTTCATATCAGGCATCTCTTTTAATACATCAAAATAGCTTTTAGGCAGAGTTCCTAACTTTACCCAAAAATCCATTGCGGTTGGAACATTCATGCCCCAACCATTGCTTGATGGTTTTCTAAATTTTCCGTATGTCCAACCTTCAGACATTTCTTTTTTATAGAAACTTTCAGCTATTTGCGCGATTGCCTCTGCAACACAACAGCCTATGTGTCCCTGGTCTTTTAATGTGCCTGTATTGTCTCTAGGTATTTCGTAAATCTTTGGGAATTGTATATTTGAGGTTCCGCACACAGTTTCGTAATCATAGTTTCTAATATGAGAAACTAAATCTTTAACCACACCCGTTTGTTTACTCATTGACTACATCCTCCATCTCTACAACAGTTTCTTCTACTTCAGTTTTCTTGTTTTCAAAATGACTATAGAATATCTCTTTTGCTTCTTCTGTCAAATATCCATATTTGTTGTTGTCCTCAAGCAAAGTAATAGCATAGTCCAATGTGTAATACCCTGAGTCAACACAATTAATAAATGCATTTATAACTCTTGTTTCTCTTTTTGACATATCTTTATCCCTCCAAAGTCAGTGCAGTTAATTCTGCAATTTTATTATCTATATAATTCTTCGTGTCTGCTACATACTCGACAGACATATTTGCATCTGTATCATTTATTATTCTTGTAATAGGATAATAAGTGTGGAAATTCTTATAATCCTCTACATTGGTTAT
>JAZUPR010000133.1:0-6323 GCA_045605285.1 Clostridia bacterium
GACAGTTGCAGCTACAGCTTTTTTGTCGGTACTTCTTGAAATCATGTCTGATTTGACTCCTGTTACAGAAAACCGACTTCTTGCATCTGTTTACGGAGGAGTTCTTTTTGGTATAGGTACAGGTCTTACTGTTTCAAACGGTGGCTCTACAGGCGGCACAGACCTGGCTGCTGTAATAATTCACAGGTGGGCAAAGACTTTTTCTGTTGCAAGGATAATTCTTATCATAGATTTTTTTGTAATACTTTTGTCGGGAATAGTGTTTCGTGACTATGAAATCATGCTCTATGCTGCTATATCTTTGTATATTGCATCTCATATTGCCGACGACATTATCGAAGGGGTCAACTTTACAAAGCTTGTGTACGTGATAAGCGACAATAGTGAACTTATAGCAGACGGGATAATGGAAACCCTCCAAAGAGGTGTTACCTCTCTAAGCGGAACAGGTATGTATAAGAAAAAAGATGTGTCTGTACTTATGTGTGCAATAAGAAAAAGCGAATTTGTAAGGTTTAAAACCATAGTAAATTCTATAGATAAAAATGCTTTTATAATCCTTACTGATGCCAGAGAGGTGCTTGGTGAGGGGTTTAAAACAAACAAATAATATATTTTAAAATACAAAGGAGAGCGTGTTATGATGAATAATCTACAGTTGGAAATAACTGCATATAAAATCAGAAGACATGTTATAGAGGGAGTTTTCCATGCAGAATCAGGCCATCCCGGCGGTTCTCTTTCTATTGCTGATATTCTCTCGGTTTTATATTTTGACGAGATGAATGTGGACCCTAAAAATTCAAAAGATATAAATAGGGATAGATTTGTCCTGTCAAAGGGCCATTGTGCTCCTGCACTTTATGGAGCGTTGGCAGAGAGAGGATTTATTCCTAAAGAAGATATCAAAACCTTAAGACATATAGATAGCTACCTTCAGGGACATCCTGATATGAAGAGCATAAATGGTGTTGATATGTCCACAGGCTCTCTCGGTCAGGGAATATGCGCAGCCAACGGCATGGCACTTGCAGGCAAGCTTGACAATAAGGATTACAGAGTATATTCAATTCTTGGAGACGGAGAGCTTGAAGAAGGTCAGGTATGGGAAGCAGCAATGTTTGCTGCCCACTATAAGCTTGATAATCTTACTGCTTTTGTAGACTTTAACGGTCTTCAGATTGATGGGGACATAACAAAGGTTATGAATCCTACACCTATTGATAAAAAGTTTGAAGCTTTTGGCTGGAATGTTATCATAATAGATGCTCATAACTATGATGAAATAAAGGATGCTCTCTTAAGGGCTAAAAATACCAAGGGTAAACCTACAGTTGTAATTGCAAACAGCATAAAAGGTAAGGGCGTTTCCTTTATGGAAAATCAGGCCCAGTGGCATGGTGCTGCACCAAACAGAGAGCTGTATGAACAGGCAATATCAGAGCTTGACAAAAAAATCAAGGAATTAGAGGAGAGACTGTAATGGCTGAAATCAAAAAAATTGCTACAAGACAATCCTATGGCGATGCATTGGCTGCACTTGGTGATGAGTTTCCCATTATAGTGCTTGATGCTGACCTTTCAAAATCAACAAAAACCGAAGTTTTCAAAAAGAAATTTCCTGATAGATTTATAAATATGGGAATTGCAGAGGCAAATATGATGAGCACGGCTGCAGGGCTTGCTTCCTGCGGAAAAACAGTGTTTGCAAGTTCTTTTGCTATGTTTGCTGCCGGAAGAGCGTTTGAACAAATAAGAAACTCTATCTGTTACCCAAACTTAAATGTAAAAATCGGAGCAACCCACGCAGGTATTTCAGTTGGTGAAGACGGGGCTACTCACCAGTGCCTTGAAGATATCGGCATAATGAGAACACTTCCCAATATGGTTATTATAAATCCTGCAGATGATGTAGAGGCAAGGGCTGCTGTCAGAGCGGCGTGTGAACACGACGGTCCTGTATATCTTCGATTTGGAAGACTGGGTGTTCCTGTTGTGTTTGATGAAAATACATATAAATTTGAAATCGGAAAAGGCTCTGTGCTCTCAACTGGTACAGATGTAACCTTGATTGCAACAGGACTTTTGGTTGAAATGGCACTTAAAGCAAAAGAACTTCTCTCTAATCAGGGCATAAGTGCTCAGGTTGTAAATATAGCTACAATCAAGCCTATAGATAAAGACCTTATCGTAGATTGTGCATCAAAAACAGGTGCTGTAGTAACCTGTGAGGAGCACAATATTATAGGTGGTCTGGGAAGTGCTGTGGCAGAAGTTCTCTGTGAAGCAACACCTGTTCCGATGGAACGTATAGGCACTAGAGATGTGTTTGGAAAATCTGGTAAACCCGCTGAACTTTTCAGAGAGTACGGCCTAACACCTGAGGCTATTGCAGAAGCTGCAAAAAAAGTAATTTCAAGAAAATAATATAAAAATGAGACAAACCTTAAGTGTTTGTCTCATTTTTTTAAAATTAACACATATATTACATATAATCGTATTGCTTGACAAATATATTTTTACAAAATATAATTGATTATATAAGTTAACATTATATATTATTAAGACTGGAGAATAAAAATGAAAAAAATATTATTGGCAGTGCTTATTATAATACTTGTTTTGATAGGATATTTTGCTTATGTTCAGTGGAATAACATAGGTGCTGTGGTCGACGGTCTTAGATATGATGAAGAACAGATTCAGCAAAACACCGAGGCTGTAAAGACAGAAGTGAATGACTATATGAAAGAAAATCAACTGGCAGAAATCAGAGAGCTCAATGAAGAAGAAGAAAAAGCTCTCGAGGAAGGTAAGATTGACGATGATGATGCAGTAAAAATTATGACAGGCAAAACCACTCTTGATGATGTAATTGAAAAAAAAGAACAGGAAGAAAGAAATGATGGCAAGGGACAAAACAAACCGTCTAAAACCGAACCGCCAAAAAAAGAGCCCGAACCTAAAAAGGAAGAGCCTGTTAACTATGACCAGCTCATAAGCGAAAAGGTTGCACAGATGTATGTTTACAAATCTCGTTTCCTTGGAAAACTTTCTACTCTAGCGATAGATGCTGAAGATGAATTCCACAGAACTTTTCCGCAGTCTGAATGGACTAAAGATAATCGTACAAAAATCATTATGAAACATTTAGGAGAGGCTATGACTATGGAAAAGGATTGCGATTCCAAAGTTTCAGAACTTGTGTCAGACCTTAAAGAGCTTCTTGCAAAAGCGGGTCGTGATACTAGTCTTGCAGATCAGATACAAAAAGCTTATAATGATGAAAAGAAAAATATGAAAGCTGCATACATGAAAGAATATTTCAGTTATAAGAAAAAAAACACATCTAATGTAAAAGAGTGAGGAAAGCATGATTGAAAATTTTTTGATAATCCCCAATCCATTAAAAAGTAAATCCGTTGAATTTGTTTCAGAGATAGCAAAATATTTGTCAGATAATGAAAAAAAAGTATATGTTCCAAATAAGTTTTCTTCAATTATAAATTGTGAAAGTGATATTTCTTTTGTATCTGACGATGACCTTGAATTTATTGACATGGCAATTATCCTTGGAGGAGACGGAACTGTTTTAAGAAACATATCTTATATAAAGCATTATGAAATTCCCATTTTTGGTGTTAATTTTGGAAATATGGGATATCTTACTCAATGTGAACCTGAGTCTTGCATGGCATTTCTTGACCGTGTACTTAAAGGAGATTATGAAATAGAAGACAGAATAATGCTTCGTTGCACCGTTGACGGTGAAAAGAAGGCTTTTACAGGAATAAACGAGGTGGTTCTTCACAGACAAAGCTTTGCAAGAGCCATGCACATTAATGTATACATAAATGATAATTTTATAGAGAGCTTTTCTGCGGACGGAGTGTTGGTATCAACCCCCACAGGCTCGACAGCTTATAATATGTCTGCAGGGGGACCTGTTGTTATACCTTGTGCAAACAATTTTGTAATTACTCCTATATGTGCACATGCAATGGTTAAATGCTCCATTGTAACCTCGGGTGATGATACCGTCAGAATAAAGGCTTCATATAATAATGAGGAAGAAAAAGATGCGTGCCTTATTGTAGACAGTATTGATAAGTGCACGGTTTCTGACCAGGATATAAAAATAAGTAAATCAAAATACAAATTGAAACTGGTAAAATTCAATGACAATAGCTTTTATCAGACACTAAAGCATAAATTGTCTAAAGATTATTAAAAAAACGGGATGTTTTACATCCCGTTTTTCTTGTCTAAAAATTCTGTCAGAGTTTTTAAATCCCTGTTTATAATGTTATTTATATCAAAATCTATTTCTTCCAATAGCTTTATAGAGTTTTCATATTTTCCTACTGTTACGAAAAAATGTGAATCAGAGCTTACAGATATTTTTGTTCCGTATTTTTTACATTCTATCATAAGTTTTCTCACTCTGTCAGCATTTTCGTCAAATGGCGGACGTATAAAAGATGCCTCGTTAAGCTCTATGACCTTTCCTTTTTCCTTTGCAGTTTTTGCAATTAAGGCGTAATCAGTGTCCGCAGGAACTCTGTCTACGTGCCCCAGTATGTCTATGTGAGGGTTGTCCATAGCCTTTATGAGCATTTTTGTATATACATCGTCTTTTGTGGGCCAGTAGACACTTTCGTGGGCAGATGCAATCACAATATCAAGTTTTTTAAATACTTTTTCATCTGTCATATCAAGTGTAGCTTCAGAATCCGTAAAAGAACATTCGATACCCTTTAAAACTCTGACTCCGTATAGAAACTCAGGCACAAATTTCTTCATTGAGGCAAAATGCCATTTTTCAGCACCGTCTTTTGTGCCGGGACCATGGTCGGTAATTGCTACCGCCTCAAGACCTGTTTCTGAGGCAAATTTTACACTTTCTGCAATAGTACTGTATGCGTGCTGACTGACCATTGTGTGAATGTGTATGTCTGTATTTATTTTAATCAAGGCAGTTTACCTCCAGACTAAATTATAGAATAATGATATCATATCCAAAGTTTTTTTTCAAGGAGTTTTAGCATAATATTTATAATGTGGCATATATATTTACAAAAACGTGAATTAGGGGGATTAACATGTCCATAGAGTTAAAAAGGGAAAAGATTGGGGTCACACGTGATAATTGTGCATCAAATATCCGTGCAATCCTTGATTCTGATGTAATAGTGCCTGACACAAAGCCGGATGCCATAAAGGTTTTGGGTGTTGATGCAACAGCACTTATAGGAGATAAATATATTTCCAAAGACTATATCACAATTACCGGGACAATAAATTACAAAATATTATATGTTGGTGATGGAGACATTGATAGTGCACAGTCAATAGATTATTCATCTCCATTTTCACAGCAGATAGATGCAAAGGGTGCGGATGAATCTATGATATGCTTTGTAAAATGTAAGGTGGGGCACGTGGAGCACAGCATAAAAAACAGCAGAAAAATTAATATAAAATCAGCTCTTGATATAGATTCCAGAGCTTACGATATGTCAGAAATCGCTCTAATATCAGAAGTGGACGGTGACATTGCTCTTCCGTGTAAAACAAATACTGTAAATAATTTTAATCTTAGGATTTGTCAGGAAAACAGTTTTGAAATAAGCGAGAGCGTAGCTCTGCCTGAAACTAATCCCAAGGCAGATGAAATTTTAAAGTGCTCTGTCAAAATAAAAAATGATGAGTTAAAAGTTGTGCTTAATAAGGTAGTGGCAAAGGGTAATATGCTTCTTACCACACTTTATAAGCGTGACGATAATATATATACAATGGAAAGTGAAATTCCTTATACCGAGATACTTAATGTGGACTCTGTAACTCCTGAGATGTATACTGTTGCTAAATATGATATAAAAGATTTGTCATTTACAGAAAAAAGGGATGAAGATAACAAGATAGATTTTCTCGATGTAAGTGCCAATATATATGCAACAATTATGGCTTACGAAGAAAAAAGGATTTCTTACATAAGTGATATATATTGCCCGGATTACGAGCTCGATATTTCGAGGGAAAGTCTTCATATTTCTGAACTGGTTGATGCTGTATCAGGGCAATGTGTTATAAATGATAACATATCTTTTCCCGATTCTTATGATATAGAAAAGATATATTCTCTCTCTTCCAGTGCACATATAGACAGTTCAAGGGTTGTAAATAACAGTGTTGTTGTGAACGGAACAGCCCATGTTTGCCTTGTGGGAAAACTTTTGTCTGACGATTCTCAGATTTCATCTGCCGAAAAAGAAATTCCCTTTACAAAGTCGGATCGTAGCCATGTCGTTCTGTGAGCCAAG
>JAZUPR010000134.1:0-2008 GCA_045605285.1 Clostridia bacterium
CCTTTGTGCTTCCCACAAAGTCTGCAAGGCTTATTATGTCCTCTGTGCATTCAGGGTGAACAAGAAATTTTGCGCCTTTGTGTTTTTCCTTTGCTTTTTCTATGTCCTCTTTGGTGATTGCAGCGTGTATCGGACAATATCCGTCATTTAAAATAATGTTTTTTTCTGATATCTGTTCTTTTACATATCTTCCTAAGTTTCCGTCGGGAATGAAGAAAATATTTTTGTTTGGAAGATTTTTTACAATCTTTACTGCATTTGAAGATGTGACACACACATCAGCGTGGGATTTAATTTCTGCAGTAGAGTTTATGTAGCACACAACACACAGGTCGTCGTATTCTTTTCTTAATTTTTCTATTTTGTCCGCATCTGCCATGTGAGCCATTGGGCAGTCTGCATTCATATCAGGCATAAGAACCTTTTTGTCAGGGTTGAGGATATGTGCACTCTCGCCCATAAATCTTACTCCGCAAAAAACAATAATTTTTGCATCAGTGTTCTTTGCCACCTTGCTTAGATAGAATGAGTCGCCTATATAGTCTGCAATTTCCTGCACATCTTTATCTACATAGTAGTGGGCAAGGATAACAGCGTTTTTTTCTTTTTTTAAGTTAAGAATTTTTTCTTTTGTCATTTTGTATCCCCTCTGTCGGTTCTTCTTATAAAAAATCTTAAAGTTTATTATATACTATTGACATTACATCTGTCAAGACAGTTTGATATTAATGAATAATGTGCAATTGTAAATGATGGGTGAATGCATTGATTTTTACATAATCGTAGGGGACAGCCTTCAGGATGTCCCGTGTTTATGCGGTTCGTCGAAAATCGCCGAACCCTACGATGAAGATATGTAATAATATGTTTTCAGGTGGTAATTTTGCCTTTGGTCGTTTTGAGGGGACGGGGGAGAAAGGTAATATTTATAATTTGAACAAATTATAAATATTAATTTTAAAACTCATAATTCGTTGACTATTTTAAAAATTTGTAGTATAATGCTATAATGGTTAGTAGGTTTAAAAGAAACGGAGGTTTTGACCATGAGCGATAACGAAAAAAACTGTTCTTTGGATATAAAAGAATGTCATAAGACAAGCATCGGCGGTCAGGCTGTTATGGAGGGCGTTATGATGAGAGGCCCAAAGGAGATTGCCACAGCTGTAAGAAAATCATCCGGCGAAATTGTCATTGACAAAATGAAAGTAAACGAAACCATTATAAAACACAACCTTAACAAAATCCCTGTTGTAAGGGGAGTTGTAAATTTTGTTGCATCCATGGTTACAGGAGTAAAATGCCTTATGTTTTCGGCAGACCAGTATGACATAGAAGAAGACGGCTATGAGATGTCAAAATTTGAAAAATGGCTTGATGAAAAATTCGGCGATAAAATAAAAGATATCACCATATACTTTTCTGTGGTAATTGCCATAATTTTTTCCGTGGCTCTTTTTATGCTTTTGCCTCACTTTCTCTCAAGCATTGTTGCAGTTGTTATAAAAAACACAGTTCTTTTAAATACCATTGAGGGATTAATAAAACTGGCTATTTTTTCTGTGTATATTATTCTTATATCAAAGATGAAAGATATTCAGAGAGTTTTTGAATACCACGGTGCAGAGCACAAGAGCATTGCCTGCTACGAAAGCGGTATGGAATTAACAGTTGAAAATGCAAAAAAATGCCCAAGACTTCATCCCAGATGCGGAACAAGCTTTTTGCTCATAGTAATGATAGTTTCCATTATCTGCTACGCGTGTCTGCCTTGGGATAACACAGGCTTTGCTTTGCGAATAGTTTACAGACTTCTTCTTTTGCCTGTGGTGGCAGGAGTTTCCTATGAGATATTAAAATTTGCAGGAAAGAGCAACAACAAGCTTGTAAAGCTTCTTACAAAACCTGGACTGTGGCTCCAGAAACTTACCACAAGAGAGCCTGACGACAGTCAGATAGAGGTGGCGCTTGTTGCACTAAAAGAAGTTCTTACAGATAACAAAGAGGA
>JAZUPR010000135.1:0-1955 GCA_045605285.1 Clostridia bacterium
AAGTGTAAGGCAGTGGTCAAGAAACCCTGAGCCTGTATCTACAGAGCTTTTTCCCTCTCCGTCAAGATTAAGAGAAAGAGTAATATCTGTTTCAAAGGTTTTTCTTTCTATTTTTGAAGTTCTCATATATTTTCACTCCTTAAAATATCTTTTGTAATCTCTATAAATTTTTCCATCTGCTCCATTGTACCAATGGTGATTCTGTTAAAATCCTTAATTCTCGGGGAGGTAAAATGTCTTACAAGCACTCCCTTGTCTTTAAGAGCCAAATAAAACTTTTCTCCATCCAAGCCGTCTTTTTTTGCAAAAACAAAGTTTGCAGACGACGGAAGAACACAGAACCCAAGTTTACAAAGCTCAGATACAGTATATTCCCTTGCCTTTATTACAAGAGAGCAGTTTTTCATATAGTAGTCGTAAGACTCAATTGCGGCTATGCCTGCTCGGTTTGAGAGTCTGTTTATGCTATATGGGTTTGTGGAATATTTTATTTTTTCCAAATCTGATATCAGATTTTCATTTCCCATAGCATAGCCAAGTCTTGCACCTGCAAGAGAGTATGATTTTGAAAAGGTTCTCACGACTAAGAGATTATCATACTTTTTCACAAGAGAAAGAGCACTTTCGCCGCCAAAATCTATATATGCCTCGTCCACAAGCACAACATAGTCGGGATTATTTGATACTATTTTTTCTATGTCTTTCAATGGCAAAATCATACCTGTGGGTGCATTTGGATTTGCTATAACAACCATTGAGTCGTTTTTTAAGTAATCGTCGGCACAAAGAGAAAAATCTTCTCTTAATGGAACAACTCTTTCCTCGCATCCGTGAAGTGCAGAGAACACCTTATAAAATCCATAGGTTATATCGGGAAAAGTAACTTTTTTTCCAAATGCCATAAATGCAAAGTTCAATATATCGTCAGAACCATTTGAGACGAATATGTTTTTCTCCTTAAGGTTATATCTTTTTGCTATAGCCTCTTTAAGCTCTTTGCACACGGGGTCGGAATAAAGATTAAGGCTTGAGACCTCAGCTTCCGACACAGCCTTTACAGTTTCAGGTGACGGAGGATAAGGGGATTCGTTTGTATTTAATTTTATATATTTTTTATCCTGTGGTTGCTCACCCGGAGTATATGCATCAAGAGAGGCATATTTATCCGCTAAAAATCTACTCATTTTACATCCTCCGGGTTGTTTGCTCTGATACTTGCGCTTATTCCGTGAGCCTGAAGTCCCTCTGTATTTGCAAAATACTCAACATCAGATGCAATATCAGAAAAAGCATCTTTGGTAAAGTATGTATACTGAGTTTTCTTTACAAAATCGTCTACTGACAAGGGGCTTGAAAAACGAGCTGTGCCGCTTGTTGGCAAAGTATGGTTTGGCCCTGCCATATAGTCGCCCAGAGATTCAGGACAGTTTTTGCCAAGAAAGACAGAACCTGCGTGTTTTATGGAATCAAGATAGTCAAACGGATTGTCTGTGCAGATTTCAAGGTGCTCAGGTGCAATCTCATTGGCTATATCAATGGCTTTTTTAAGGTCGGATGCAACGATTATCTTACCGTTATTGTCTATAGAAGTGGATGCAATATCAAATCTTTGAAGAAGTTTTACCTGTCTGTCCACTTCGTCGCGCACCTTTATGGCAAAATCCATACTGTCTGTAACGAGAACTGCACTGGCATTTTTATCGTGCTCTGCCTGTGACAGCAGGTCTGCGGCGATGTGCGACGGGTTGTTGGTATCGTCTGCCACAATAAGAATTTCGCTCGGTCCTGCAATCATATCTATGGAAACCAGTCGAAAAACCTGTTTTTTTGCTTCTGCTACAAAGGCATTTCCGGGGCCGACAATCTTATCAACCTTTGGAACGGACTCTGTACCGTAGGAAAGCGCGGCAACTGCCTGAGCACCGCCGATTTTAAATATTTTGTCCACCCCTGCA
>JAZUPR010000136.1:0-3570 GCA_045605285.1 Clostridia bacterium
CGTATGCCCACACCAAATCCCACAGTTCTGTGGAGTGAAGTGCCAAGATTTGCATAAGAAACCACATTATACTCCTGCTTTCGCTCTGTATATGCAATATGAATGGTGCTTTTTTCATCTGAAACAGCATATATTGACCTGATATTATCAATATCAACTTCGCGTTCTTCATAATCTTTTTTTGACCACCTGTATACTTTGTATTTACAAAATTCTTCTTCATCCACATACAGAATGTGTGTATTCAAATCGTTATCGCAACAGACAGTAAATATTTTTTTGTCACACAGTGCATCTATCACATTTGCCCTGCCTATTGTGTCGGGGCCGTCAAAGACCTGATGAACAAGAAGATTTTTTCCTAAGTGTTCATACACATACCAAAGATTCATTCTGCCGCTTATGGAAAAAAGTCTGATGAGACAGGTTTTTGAACTGCCGCTACGACTTTCCATAACTGTATATGATGTCCATGAATTAAAATCATATTTCAGATAAACTATATCACCGCGGAGTGTGAGTGCGACAATATGTATGTGTCCCAATGAATCCAGAGAAATATCAAAATCATCTGCCACATCTTTATACAGAACACATATTCCTGTCTGTTCGGTACTATAGACAAGGTTTTTTTCATATATGAAAAATTTCCATCGCGAGCCTTTTATATCATCAACGATTTTTTTCAAAAACAAAACTCCTTTCTATATAATGAATATATTTCTAATTTATAAATATTCGTAAATTACATAATTAATTATTGAAAAATAAAACAAGGTAGTATATAATTTAGTAAGATAATTTATAAACGGAAAGGATTTTTTCTCTTGAAAATAAGACATACAATTGCTATTGCAGCATGCAAAATATTAATAAAAATAGGAAAGCTTATGGGAAAAGGCGGAAGCTCTACCCCCGGTATGATAGCCCTTAAAATATCTCCAGATGTTTTAAGATATACAGCATCACAGCTTGGCAAAAACATAATTGCAGTATGCGGAACAAACGGAAAGACCACTACCAACAATCTTCTCAGTAAACTCATTGAAAGCAAAGGGAAATCTGTTGTATGCAACAGTATGGGAGCAAATATGCTGCCGGGAGTTGCCTGTGCGTTTCTTCATAAAACCACAATTTTTGGAAAATTAAATGCAGAATATGCTGCCATTGAGTGTGACGAGGCAAGTTTAAGACACATTGTTAAGCACCTTACTCCTTCCAAAGTGGTAATAACAAATCTTTTCCGCGACCAGCTTGACAGATACGGAGCAATAGAATCTACAATTGCTCTTATTAACGAGGCTTTGGTAAAAATTCCTGATGCAACTCTCATTCTTAACGGAGACGACCCCCTCTGTGTGCAGTTTGGAAAGGACAGAAAATGCGTTTTCTATGGAATTCCTGAAAAGCACAGCGATGCAAAGGATGAAAACGAGGTTAAGTTCTGCCCGATATGCGGGTATGAGCTAAAATACAACTTCCGTCACTACAGTCAGCTTGGCGATTTTTATTGCGAAAAATGCGGATTTAAGCATCCTGAAACAAACTTTGCCGCAACAAACATAAATCTTAAGCAATCAATGAATTTTGATGTGGCATACAAAGAAAGTACACTCCCCTTAAAGCTTAATTACAGAGGATTTTACAACATATACAACATACTGGCATCTTTTTGTGCTTTTGAATCTTTATCACTTGGAACAGAAAATATAAACGAAGTATTCAACGACTACAAGCCACAGAACGGAAGAATGGAATCTTTTACTGTGTCAGGCAAGAAAATTATTTTAAATCTTGCAAAAAACCCTGCCGGATTTAATCAGGCAATATCAACTGTTGTGGACGACGAAGACAAAAAAGATGTGTTTATTGCAGTAAATGATATGGCACAGGACGGAAAAGATATATCGTGGATATGGGATGTGAATTTCGAAGCACTTCTTAAAGGCTCCGAGACCATATATGCAAGCGGCGACAGAAAATATGACCTTGCGCTCCGCCTTAGTTATGCAGGATTTGACAATGTGAAAATCTTGGAAAACTGCAAAGAGGATATAGAAAAAGTAATTAGCGGCAAAGAAAAGAAAATATATTTTCTTGTAAATTTTACTGCACTTAACAAGACACAGGCGGCTCTTCGCGAAATTGCAGACAAGGAGGCAGAATAATATGAAAATAACCATTGCACATCTGTATCCTGAGCTATTGAATCTATATGGAGACGGAGGAAACATTCTCACTCTCCAAAAAAGAATGGAAAAAAGAAATATTGAAGTATCGGTTGTAAAATACGGCTTGAGTGATGAAGTAGACTTTAATTCTACTGACATAATCTATATCGGCGGCGGTTCACAAAAAGATGTAAAACTGGTATGCGAAGCCTTAAGGCAGAAAAAAGACGAGCTTAAAGACTTTGCTGATAGAGGCGGATGCATCCTTAGTGTTGCATCATCATTTGAAATCCTTGGAAGCTACTATCAGACAGAGGATGAAACAATCCCCGGACTCGAGCTTGTGGATATGAAAAGCGAATATTCAAAAAATCGCAGTGCAGGAGATGTGATTATACAAAGCGACCTGATTTCATCTACTATAGTTGGTTTTGAAAATCATTTCGGAAAAACTGTTACAGGTGATGCAGTGCCTCTTGGAACTGTGATACACGGAAGTGGAAACAACGGAAATGACAAAAAAGAAGGTATAATATACAAAAATGTGATAGGCACATATCTACACGGACCTCTCCTTCCGAAAAATCCGCTGCTTGCAGACTACATTATAAAACAAGCCATTGAATACAGATATGGAGAAAAGAGAGAACTATCTCCATTGGACGACAGTTTGGAAAACATAGCTCACGATTATATAGTCCAAAGATTTATGAAATAAAAAATGCTATTCACAAATTTGTGAATAGCATTTTTTTGCTTTAAATTAGTCGTTAAATCCAACTCGTGCTGCATAAGTTGTATGAAGCAGCTCATGTGCCTTGTGTGAATTTGGTTCACCAAGGAATTCTTCATATAGCTTTTTAATCTGTGTATTGTTGTGTGATTGACGGAGAACAAGTCTTTCATCCTCGCTATAGAGTGCATTTGCTCTCTTTTCTTTATATGTATCGAGGATATCTGCATCTTCATCAGGCATAAAGCAGGAACGAACAATCGGCTGTCCGCCGCCGGCGATACATCCGCCAGGGCAACCCATAATTTCGATAAAGTGATATTTAGATTTACCTTTCTTTATTTCGTCGAGAAGAACTTTTGCATTCTTCATTCCGTGTGCTATAGCGACATTTATTACAGTTCCGTTGATATCAAGAGAAGCCTCTTTTATTCCTTCAGGTCCACGAACCTCGGTAAATTTAATCATTTCGTGTTCTTTACCTGTAAGAACAAAATATACTGTTCTAAGAGCAGCTTCCATAACACCGCCTGTTACGCCGAATATAACACCTGCACCTGAATATTCGCCAAGAAGATCCTGGTCGAATTCTTCGTCGGGGAGACGCTTAAAGTCGATGCCTGAACGCTTGATAAGTTTTGCAAGTTCTCTTGTTGTAAGAACTGC
>JAZUPR010000137.1:0-1620 GCA_045605285.1 Clostridia bacterium
GACCGCTTGGCCTCCGACTTTGCTCTGCTCATAAGATACATATCCTGATATGAATCACTTCCCTTGTTGAAATCAACAAACACAGTTTCACCGGGGAACTTCATATTTGCTTTACACCATTCAACATCATCTGAAAAAACATAAAAAACGGGATTTTCAGCTGACTCACATACTTTTTGGATTGCATTTTTATAGTAATCGGTTTCCGAAAGATTAACAAATCTTGCAAGACCAAGATAGTCTCCGCGTCTGATATGCACCGAAACCGACTCTGTATTTTCAATCTTTTCTGCCATTGAAACAGTTTTTTCAGAAAGATTTTTAAACTGAAAATCATTTATTACTTCCTGTTTGCTATCTTTAAAATACTTCTCGCTCTGCCAATATCCATAGACAATATCGCCGGCAGCTACACGTTCCATATACTGCTCTTTAATATAGCTTTCCATTTTAACTGACATAAATTTATTCTTATGCAGTTTTGACATAACCTTATAGACAAACTGCCAGAATTTATTGAAATGGTCTTTTTTACTTTCAGGCACACTAATGCCAAAGCACCTTTCAAGTTCGTATCCGCAATGAACGGAAAAATGTTTAAAATAGCTTGTATCTAAATTTGTTTCTTTGCCTTTTAAAACCAGATTTTTGTAGAAGGCGTACTGAAACATCTGATTACCAAGCCCACCGTTACATAAGATATAACTCATATCACACCACCTGCATTACTTTATATAACACTTTTTTGCCCAAAAGCATAGGCAAAGCCATAAGTTTAATTTTTTTCTCAGGTATCTTCAGACAATCAAGCGCCTTTGGTTTAATATTATCATAAATATACTCAAAAGCTTCATAATTGTTTCTGAGTCTTGCAAGAGTATGCAAAACTGATATTTTGTATCTTATAAGAATAAGCTTTGAATCAAAATACGGATTGTCCTTTAAATCCTCGCTGCATTTTTTTACAGATTCATATCCTGTAAGCATTTTTTCAAGCTTTGTACCTGTCATAATTGAACCGGGACGATTGTAATAATTATAAACTTTTTTAGGATTGTATGTATATTCAGGCACGTTTACCATAAGTCTCCATTGATAAGAATGGTCAACATTATACTTACATTCTTCCTCGTGCCAAAGATTATTTTTCAAGATATATTCTCTTTTTACCATAAAGCAACCGAAATAAGGGAAAATCTTTCTTGACAGAATTTTTCCCAAAAAATCCGCTTTATCAACAATCTCGCCCTTTAAATCTCTGTCATCAAAATCAAATTTGGTTTCGTCTTTAACCCATTTGAAGCTGGCAATACTCAAATCAACATTGTTGTTTTTTGCGTCATTATACAAGGTTTCAAGGTACTCGGGATGAATAACATCATCAGAATCCACGCATATTACATATTCACCCTCTGAATTTTCAATTCCTGTGTTTCTTGCTGCAGGTAAACCACCGTTTGGTCTGTGGACAACCTTATAATCCACATCTGTACCCTTCAAAAGATTTTCAGCTATTTCTATTGACTTGTCTTTGGATTCATCATCAACAATAATAAGCTCAAACTCTTTTAAAGTCTGATTGATAATAGATTCTATACAATCTCCAATATACTTTTCAAC
>JAZUPR010000138.1:0-2583 GCA_045605285.1 Clostridia bacterium
ATTGCCAACCCCGAACTATCTAGCCATGCAATGTCATAGGTCTTTTCATCATGTGATAATAAACCTATAAACACCTCTTCATTTTCATCCCAATAAAAATAAGAGTCTTCAAGCTCATTGCATACCCATACATATTCATTATTACATTGTGGTCTTATATCTGCATCTGCAATACAACCCGAAAGAATTGTAAGACATAGTATTAAAAGGGCAAGAGCAAGTTTTTTAATCATATTTTTTCTCCTTTTTTGATACACATTGTAATATTATAGGTTGGTAGCCATATTTTTTATTTTTTATTATATCATCATTATTATTCTCCGTCAAATGTGCACTCTTTGATATGAGACTATATGTGTAGTATATCTGTTTTTGTGGCAGATTTCGTCTACTTTGATAGGTTCCAATGATACACCCCTTGGAACTCCAAAAAAAGAAGGCACTTGCAAAAAGCAAGTGCCCACCATAATTATTCATTATTCACTATTAATTATTCATTATTTTATATCATCATCATATACTGCTCTTTCGCCGCCGATAAACTTCGGTCTTGTTCTAGCGGCTGAAATTATTGCTTCTCCAAGAGTTTTCTGACTTAATCTTACAGGAACTGCAACTTTCTTTAGATGCATACCGATAAGTGTCTGACCAATGTCAAGTCCTGCATCAGCTTTTATTTCTTCCACAACCACAGGGTCACCAAAATGAAGATACGCCTGTGTGCCGAATGACCCTCCTGCCTTTGGCTGAGGAACTACATTTACAATCTCGGCATTTTTAACCGCTTCTCTTTCTATAACAATGGCCCTGTTTAAATGCTCACAGCACTGTGCGGCAAGATATATACCTTTCTCACAAAGATATGAATATATGCTTTCAAAAAGAATTTTAGCGGTGTCGGGGTTTGAATTTGTGCCTATTTTTGAGCCTAAAATTTCGCTGGTGGAGCAACCTATCACCAGAATATCCCCTTTTTTCAAATTAGCTTTTTCGCACAGCTCTTTTACCAGAGCTTTTGCATCATCTGCAATTTTTTTCATTCTGATATTTCCTCCTCACCCTCCTCTGCAGGAGTCTCTGTTTCCTGTGAAATCTCCTCTACACCTTGTCCCTCTGACTCATTTTCAGGAGCAAAGACAGGCTGTGACTCACCGCCATCTTCGGGAGTCTGTGCCATTTCATCATCAATTGGATTTTCTTCGGGCACATCTGTTTCTTGGGATGGGTCTTTTTCTTCGTTCGGATTTTCTATTACATCAGGATTGTCGTTTATAACGGGTACCTGTTCATTTTCTGTCTTTTCATCTTCTGCAGGTGTTTCTTTCTTCACACCTACATTTACCACCTTGGTGGTAGGAAGATATGCGCTTTTTGATACAAACTCTGTTCTCTTTGTTCCGTCAGAGAGTGTATATACCTTGTAAAGCTTTACTATAGAGCCGTTTGCTCCGTTTTTCACAACCTTTGTCTCGCCTTCTGAAAGAGCAGGGTCTTCCACTTCCTTTGTGGAGTACGGTGTGTAACCTGCATTTTCTGTAACAAGAGATACATTTACCTTGTCACTTTCTGCACCGTTTATGGATATATGAAGTTGTCTGTTGTGTGATGTTGCACATATCTTTATGGGATGGGACTTGTTGTTTTCAAATACAAAATCTATTGTTCCGTAGGAAACCGTAGCATCTCTGCCAAGTGGCACATAGCTTACAGGCATGGAATGATTGAGCCTGTATACAATTTTCAAATCTGCCAGAAGAACCGCATTGTAGAGAGTGGATGAAACCTGACAAATTCCGCCGCCCATACCGTCTACAACTCTGTCGCCCTCGTACACATGGGCAATTTTAAAGCCTGTGGCAGCTGTTCTCGGTCCTACTATTTTGTTGTAGGAAAATCTCTCGCCGGGGTTTAAAACAATTCCGTTTATTTTACTTGCGGCAAGTGATACATTGGACGCCCTGTTGGCATCGCTTGATGCAAAGCTGGTTGAATATTCTGCAATAACCTCTGAGGCAAATTTCGCCTGCAAATCCTCAACAGTAACCATAGGTTGAGTAATCTTTGCAGGGATTTTATACGGCTCGCTATTTAATCTGTTCCCCTCAATTATAGTTCTTGCAGTTTCGGTATCAAAGGAAATACCTGTTATTTCCTTTGTAAATATATAATCTCCATCTTTTTCTGAATACTCTGCATCGGTTGCCTCTCTCTGATACACCGACTGGAATTCATCAAAATCAATATCCTCTGCTTTTGCCTCAACTATAGACAAAACTATAGGCTCTGAGAGATTATTGTTTTCAATTCTTCCGTATATTATGGAGCTAATATTATCAGGAGAAATTTTTGTTCCGTCTGTTCCGTTTGTAACTATTATACATTCTTCCCCTGTTTCCACGGAATACGGAATTACAGGAGTAACCAAATCTTCAAGATTTTCTTCAATAGCACCTATAAGGGCAGTTTCGTCACAAATATATTTTACGCCGATATCTGCGCCAAAGAGTTTTGTGTTATAAAAAGAAAATATCTTTTTAACGGAATTAGTCTCTTTACCGTAGCCAAAAGCCTCGTCAAGAGTGG
>JAZUPR010000139.1:0-3661 GCA_045605285.1 Clostridia bacterium
AAAACCTGTTTTTTTGCTTCTGCTACAAAGGCATTTCCGGGGCCGACAATCTTATCAACCTTTGGAACGGACTCTGTACCGTAGGAAAGCGCGGCAACTGCCTGAGCACCGCCGATTTTAAATATTTTGTCCACCCCTGCAATATGAGCAGCTGCGAGAATGTTCGGGTTGATTTTTCCGCCTGTGGGTGGTGTGACCATAACAATCTCAGACACTCCTGCTATTTTTGCAGGTATGCAGTTCATAAGCACCGATGATGGGTAAGATGCTGTGCCACCAGGAACATAGAGTCCGACTTTTTCTATGGGAATAACTTTCTGTCCCATAACAATTCCGGGTTTGTCATTTATAATAAAGCTGTTTCTTACCTGATGCGAGTGGAAATATTCTATATTTTCTTTTGCTTTTGTGAGAACTGAAATCATTTTTTCATCCACAAGAGAAAGAGCCTCGTCAATCTCTTCCTGTGTAACAAGAAGACTTGAAAGATAAGCATTGTCAAACTTTTCGCAGTATTTAAAAAGTGCAGAGTCTCCGTTTTTTCTTACATCGTCTATAATGTCTGAAACGATTCTCTCTACATTTGTATTAGCCGCGGCTCTTTCAAATACCTCATCAGGAGACACCTGATTGAAATCTAATATCTTTATCATTTGTTATTCTCCCCGCATTGTTCTTTTAGTGAATTATACACCTTGTTTATCTGTTCATTCAAAAATTTATAGCTTGATTTGTTGGCTATAAGACGAGCAGATATAGGCTCGACTGTCTCTATTGGCTCTAGGTTGTTTTCCTTAAGTGTAGTGCCTGTTTCTACTATATCGACTATAACATCGGAAAGCTCGAGAATGGGCGCAAGTTCTATTGAGCCATTTAGCTTTATGATGTCAATGTCTCTTCCCTTTTTCTCATAGTGTGCTCTTGCAATATTGGGAAACTTGGTGGCAACACGGAGTGTTTTTTCTCCGAAATCGCGAAAACCAACCTTTGCTGCAACAGCCATACGGCATTTGCCTATTCCAAGGTCAAGAAGCTCATATACATCGGGAGAGTATTCCAAAAGAATATCCTTTCCTGCTATTCCAATGTCTGCTGCACCGCGTTCTACATAAATGGGAACATCTGACGGTTTTACCCAGAAATATCGCAAAAGTCCGTCTGTGCTTTCAAATATTAATCTTCTGTCATTTTTCTTTATCTCAGGAAATGTAAAGCCTGATAAACTCAGCATTTCTTGAACTTTTTCTCCAAGTCTGCCTTTTGGCAAGGCAATGTTTATGGGTTTCATTTTGTTTCTCCTTTTGAAACGAGATTTGGTTAATAATACTATATGTAGGGACAGGCGTCCACGACTGTCCGTAAGATAGAATTTCTTTTTTAAAACTTTTCTCTACTTTTGTGGAGACAAGGGCATTACACCTCATCCACCGCTAACGCGGTCCCCCTTGTCTCACCTGCCGGTTCGGTCGGCGATAAACGATTGCCACCGGCAATCATCGCCCTCAAGGAGAAGGCTATCTACAACCTTATAATCTCTCTGCAGTTTGCTTTATCATCGGTTTTCTGTACTATTACAGTTTTGCCGGAATTTATGATATCCTGTGCTTTTTTAAAAACATCTATATAGGAAACATTGTCTCCATAGCAAAGGAGCACATCTGCATCAAACTCTTTTTTTGGACTATAAAGTCGCTCCAACATATCAAGGTATATGGCAAAGCCGATGGCTTTGTTTTTCTTGCCCATTTTTGCCATGAGTCTGTCGTACTGACCTCCGCTTAAAATACCTGTGGGCACGCCCTCTATGTATCCGCGGAACACTATTCCATTGTAATAATTCATATCATTTACAACAGAAAAATCTATTTTTACATTATCGCCAAGACCTGCATCGGTGAGAATTTGTGAAATTTCCAAAAGCTCATTATAGAAAGCTTTGCACTCGTCATTTATACAAAAGAGAGAAAATTTTTCTTCCACTTCTTTTACGGGACCATAAAGGCTTATAAGAGAAGTGATTTTATCTATAAAATCTTTTTCTATGCCCCAGTTTTCACACGCGCTGATAACTGCGGGAATATTTTTTTCACCTATATATACAAGAATCTCTTTTGCCATGGAGTCTGTAAGACCTGCAGCCTTTAAAACAGAGGACACAAGACCAAGGTGCGAAATGTCGAGGATAAAGCTATCGCTGATGTTAGAAAGGCTCTTTGCAGCAAGGAAAATAACCTCGCATATATTATAAGTGTCTATATTTCCAATACACTCCAAGCCAGACTGCATAATCTCTTTAAAGGAGTGGCTATCCTCGGACACTCTGTAGACATTTTCCTTATAATAAACCCTCTGTACTGACGAAGAGGTGTCGTCACTGTTTTTTATGATTGAAATGGTCACGTCGGGCTTTAAGGCAAGGAGCTTACCATTGGTATCGGTAAAGGTGATAACCTTGTCGCTAATGAGAAAGTCCTTGTTTTTCACATAGGTGTCGTACTCTTCAAATTTATTCATTTTAAAGCGTGTATAGCCATATTCTTCATATATTTTTGCAAAACGCTGTGTATTGATAGCTATGTTTTCTATCATTATTTATTCTCCTTATCCATTCTGTCAAGAACAAGTCTGTAGCCGCCGCTGCCGTAAGAAAGACATTTATTTACTCTGCTGATTGTAGCGGTACTTGCTCCTGTCTCTTTGGCAACCTCCACATAGGAACTGCCATTTTTAAGCTGACGGGCAACCTCGAGTCTCTGAGATACATCCTGAATTTCCTTTATGGTACAAATATCTTCAAAAAACTTATAGCACTCGTCTATATCTTTTAACTCCAATATTGCTTTAAACAAATTATCAGTCATTTTTCCAAAAATTTCTTGTGCCATGACTACCTCCAAAATTTTACTTTAGTACACTAACGCGATAATACGATATAACAATAACATAAATTTTAAGTCTTGTCAATAGAATTTGGGGCGTTTTAGCTAAAAAAAGCAAATTATATAAAATCAAATAGCTTTTCTACAAGTTTTCCGTCAGAAAAGATAAGTTTAATATCTCTGCCGTCGGCATCTCGCCAGAATAGTCTGTTTGTCTTGCATCTCTTTTTAAGAAGTGTTCTGGTGTCAGAATCTGAAAAAGCACCAAGAATATCGTCTATAGAAAGGTGCATTGCATCCTGATATTTTTCTATTGCACCATTTTTAACAAGTGAATATATGCTTTCTTTTATAGACTCGATTTCTTCTTCCGCTATGGAATATATATGATTAAAATAACGGGACAATTCAAAGAATGATACTTCTTCTATAAGCTTTTTTACAGACAAGGAATGTAATTTTATAACATCATTTTTATAATAATCATTAGAAAACGTATTCTTCATTTTATGTTTTTTGCCTATAGTAAGCTTTTGAGGGAGTGGAGAAACAAGATGTTCGTCGAGCAAGAGTTTATATTGAGTTGTAAAATTATTTTTCAAAAATTTTCTGCCCTCAACGGATTTTAAAAAGAATGTTACATCCAGAAAAATTCTTCCGCAGGAATGAGAGAAAAATCTATCCTGCAACAACCCTGAGTTTACAGAGAGAACATTCAAATAGTCGCAGATTATGGATGCAGAAAGAACTGAAAGAGAGTCTGCCTTGCAAAAGCAATCTGT
>JAZUPR010000140.1:0-3568 GCA_045605285.1 Clostridia bacterium
TATTTTTAAATAGGAGGAATTTAAAATGGATAAGATGAATGCCTGGTCCTATGAGGACAAAAATAAAGTAATGGATTTTAGTGACACATACATGAATTATCTTGACAACTCCAAAACAGAGAGAACTTGTGTAAAATATTCTGTTACTTTAGCTGAAAAGCAGGGATTTGTAAATATAGATACTGTAAACTCTCTTTCTGCCGGACAAAAAGTTTACAAAATTAACAGAGGAAAAAATATTATTTTAGCCGTTATTGGCAAAAATGATATTACAGATGGTACGAATATTGTTGCATCTCACATTGACAGTCCAAGACTTGATGCTAAGCCTGTACCATTTTATGAAGATTCAAATATGACCTTAATGAAAACCCACTATTATGGCGGAATAAAAAAATATCAATGGACAGCTATCCCGCTTTCAATAATCGGCGTAGTTGTACTTAATGATGAAACTGTATTAGACATTAATATAGGCGAAGACGAAAAAGACCCAAAATTTACGGTTACTGACCTTCTTCCCCACCTTGCTCAGGACCAGATGTCAAAAAAAGTCTCTGAATTTATAACAGGAGAAGACCTTAATCTGCTTGTTGGTTCTATTCCTGCTGATTGTGAAAAAGAAAAGTTTAAACAAAACATACTTAATATACTAAAAGAAAAATATAATATATCCGAAAAAGATTTTATAAGTGCCGAACTTGAAATCGTGCCAAGCTTTAAAGCATGTTCTGTTGGTTTTGACTCATCACTTGTCGGTTCATACGGGCATGATGACAGAGTGTGTGCATTCACTTCATTACAAGCTATATTTGAGACGGAAAATCCTGAAAGAACCTGTATATGCTATCTTTCCGACAAAGAGGAAGTCGGCTCTATGGGAAATACAGGTATGAAGAGTAGATTTTTTGAAAATTTTATTGCCGAACTTATCTTTAAAACTAAAAATGAGTATAATGATATGTATATAAGATATGCACTTACAAACTCAATGTGTTTATCATCAGACGTTTCAGCTGCAGTTGACCCGACATATAAAAATGTTACAGAGGACAATAATGCTGCACACTTGGGTTGTGGTATAGCAATATGCAAATACACAGGCTCAAGAGGAAAAAGTTCAACCTCTGATGCAAATGCAGAATATGTAGGGAAAATCAGAAAAATATTTGATGATGCAAATGTTGTATGGCAGATTTGTGAGCTTGGAAAGGTTGACCAGGGCGGCGGCGGAACAGTTGCTCAGTACATTGCAAATCTTGATATTGACACCATCGACTGCGGAGTTCCTCTCCTTTCAATGCATGCACCATTTGAAATTGCAAGTAAAGCAGATATATATAGTGCTTATAAAGCATACAAAGCTTTTTACTGTTCAAAATAATAATAAGCCGGAATTATCCGGCTTATTTATTTTTTTAATTACAATAAATTACCTGTTTATATTTTATGTAAATGCACAAATTATACATGTACCAAATGTAAGGAGGTGATTTTAAATGGCATCAAAACACGTAGTTCCTGAAGCAAAAGAGGCTATGGAAAGATTCAAAATGGAAGCTGCATCTGAAGTTGGAGTTAATCTCAAAAACGGTTACAACGGTGATTTAACATCAAGACAGGCTGGTTCTGTTGGTGGTCAGATGGTTAAAAACATGATTAAAAAATATGAATCTGATATTGCTAACAAGTAATTAAAAAATTACTAAAAAGTCATATAATTGTGACAGACCTAACAGCTTGATTAATTGCAAATTCATGCAATCAATCAAGCTGTTATTTTTTATGTATTAAATCTAAAAATTGTATAATAATATAACTAGAAAGGATGTGTATTTATTTTGAAAAAAAGTTTAAAAAAGATTTCTATGGTTTTAGTAATTACATCTCTTATTGCACTTGTGACTTGTAGTTGCTCAATGAATAACGGAAAGGTGGATAACAACGGAGACACAACTTCTGATGCACAAAATAAAGACGACATAAAAGGAAACGGCTCCGAAACTGAAAGTGAAACAGGTAAAATTGGTGAAGATATTAAAGACACAGCCAATGATGGAATGAATAATGTAACAGATACTGTGAAAGACGGCATGAACGATGTAAAAAATACTGCTGAAGATGTCGGAGACGCAATGACAGGACAAAACAGAAACTAAAAAAAACGGAGCAAAACACATGTTTTGCTCTGTTTTTTATCATTCTTGACGTAATATTTATCATTTGATATAATTATAATAGAATTTATCAATACCGAAAGGATGATTATATATATTATGAAATCATCTACAAAATTTGTTTGTCAGGAATGTGGTTATTCTTCCCCGAAATGGCTTGGAAAATGTCCCTCATGCAATGAGTGGAACACAATGGTAGAAGAAATAGAAGTGCCGAAAACCAAATATGATAGTGCTTCATATACATCAAATTCCGGGCAGACTCCAAAAAAATTAAAAAATATAAATATAACCGAAGAAACAAGGTTCAAAACATATTCCAAAGAGCTTGACAGAGTATTGGGCGGAGGAATTGTTCCTGGTTCATTAATTCTTGTGGGCGGTGACCCGGGGATAGGAAAATCCACTTTACTATTGCAAATATGCAACGGTCTTGGAAATGATTGCGATATTTTATACGTATCAGGTGAGGAATCAGAAAGTCAAATTAAACTACGAGCAGACAGACTTGGTATTACAACCGACAATCTCTATCTTATGAGTGAGACAAACCTTGACAATATCATATTCCAATCAAAAGAAATTAAACCACAGGTTATGATAATTGATTCCATACAGACCATATTCAAATCGGATATCTCTTCTGCACCCGGTAGTGTTGGTCAGGTAAGAGAAGCAACACACTTTCTTATGCGTCTGGCAAAGGAAAATAACATATCCATTTTTATAGTGGGCCACGTAACAAAAGATGGAAATATAGCCGGACCAAAGGTGCTGGAACACATGGTAGACTGTGTACTTTATTTCGAGGGCGAAAGACACCAGTCGTACAGAATTCTGCGTACAGTAAAAAACAGATTTGGTTCTACAAATGAAATTGGCGTATTTGAAATGACGGACGAGGGATTAACTGAAGTAGAAAATCCATCACAAATGCTTTTGTCAGGCAGACCAAAAGGTGCATCCGGCTCAACCGTCGTATGTACTTTAGAAGGTACAAGACCAGTACTTGCTGAGGTACAGGCACTTACTAGTCCTACAGGATTTGGCAACGCAAGAAGAATGTCTACAGGATTTGATTTTAACAGAGCAATTCTTCTGACTGCAATTTTAGAGAAAAAACTTAATTATAATATGCAGAGTCTTGATGTTTATATAAATGTTATTGGTGGATTAAAAATAAATGAGCCTGCAACAGATTTGGCTGTAATAACAGCGATTGCCTCATCGTGCAAAAATTTTGTGATTGACTCAAAGACACTCATTCTTGGCGAAGTTGGTCTTACTGGAGAAGTAAGGTCAATAAGCTATGCCGACAGACGAATAAACGAAGCTAAAAAGATGGGATTTGAAAGATGTATTGTACCAGTATCAAACATGAAATCCCTTGA
>JAZUPR010000141.1:0-1789 GCA_045605285.1 Clostridia bacterium
GTTTCCGGGAGATAATTCCACATAGTAGCGGTTCGTGGTCCGCCTGATGTTTGAGTATTCTTCCAGGACCTTTTACTACTGTTGCAGGTACCAAAGGATTGATGATATCTGACAAGTGTTCTGCGTGCTCTTTCAATAGGCTCGTCAACATTAAGCTCATAACACTTTATAAATTCATCTCGTGAAAAAGGAGTTAAGTTTATTGCCCTTGCCAATTCTTCCGGATAATTTCTGCAAACCTCAAATAAATTTACAATGTTTCCGTCCAGGTCATTTATGGTCTCTATGTACGAAGGTTGTTTCTTAAAGAACACTGCGCCGGATCCAAAAAAAGGCTCACAATACACTTTGTGCTCCGGGAAATGGTCGATAATCCAACCAGCAATTCTCCATTTTCCACCAGGGTATTTTAAAATTTGTTTCATCATTATTCTCCTAAAACATTGTTATTTGTCCTTCCTTAGAATTTTGAGCGGTTAATAGTTTTATAATATCTTCAATGTTAATCACTGCATCATAGCCACGCTCATCAAAATCCTTGCCACATCTTTTAACGGTAGCAATATTTTCTTTTTTGTTAAAGGTTACATTGTAATGAGTGACATTATCACTAAAATCAATATATCCAATCCCATCATCAACATAATAAGTGCTTGTAACTTTGCAGAATAATTTATAAAAGTTATGAATAGAGTTGTTTTTTCTCAGACTTTCTATATGGTCATGCCCCCAATATTCACAATGTTTCTTTAATCCGTTTGCAATCATTTCAGCAAAATTTATTTCAGACATCTTATGCAACCTCCATCAGAGTAACAACAACATAATATTTATCGTCGTCATATACCTTGTCAAAGCATTGTGTAACATATCTTCTGCTGTCGTTCTTTATAATGCCACAGACCTGCATAGCATCCAGGATGTATTTCTTTGCAGATATAATATTGTCAACATCTCTTTTTCTGTCTGCCTCGTGCCACTCAAAATGTACCTCTACAGGATTTGTAACAGGTGATACCGTCTTTGATGTTTTTATGTACGCCCATATTATTTCTTCAATATCCTTTTTAAACTGAGCACCTTTTCTCTTGCCGGCACGGCAGGCATCTACATATTCATTAAGTGACGGAAGCTTTTCCTTGATAATAAAGTGATTATAGATTGTGCTTGGTGACATATTCCCCATAGGTAATACCTTCCTCTCTTGCTGCTCTTGCAACATCCTCAATACTCATAATTTTTTTCTTCTTCCCTATTTTTCTGCATCTGGCAGAGCAAAAAAGCTTGTCCTCTATTGCAGTTTTAAAAATCTTGTGACAACATTCGCACTCTCGCTCAGATAAATTGCTTGAATTTTTCTTGACTTCATCTCTGCACTCTTGTGAGCAGAACGCACGAAATGATACACTTTTTATAAATTTCTTGCCGCATACTTTGCAGATGCTATATCTGTCGTCACTTTCGGCATATTTTTTCTTTTGCCTTTCTACATCCATTAAATACTTGCACCTACTGCTGCAGTGTACCTGTTGCGGATAGTGTGTTGTAAAGGGTTTTCTGCAGTCAGGATTTTTACATATCTTCTTGTATTCCATATTTCTTCTCCTATATTAAAACGGTAAATCACTATCTGCAGGCATTTGAGCAAAATCAGAAAAATCGATATTGTCAGTTGCATCCTCTGACTCTGTCTGTTCATTTTCCTTGTTGCTCTTTCCAAAAGAATATATTTCATCAGCTGCTACTTCGGTTATGTATATCCTCTGACCGTCTTTTTCATAGTTCCTGG
>JAZUPR010000142.1:0-1964 GCA_045605285.1 Clostridia bacterium
AGATGCTCTAAATGGTGCACCGGGAATATATTCTGCAAGATTTGCAGGAGAAGACGGTACTCCTGACGACTGCAACAGAAAAATGCTGGAAAGTCTAGAGGGTATACCATTTGAAAAAAGAACTGCTCGATATGTATGTTGCATGGCTCTTATTATGCCCGACGGAAGTGAACATACATTTCACGGAACATGCGAAGGATATGTGATAGATGAAATGAGGGGCACAAACGGATTTGGATATGACCCGATGTTTTATGTGCCAAGCCTTAATCAGACCTTCGGAGAAGCTGACAGTAAGGTGAAAGACAAGATAAGTCACAGGTACAATGCATTAAAACAGGTGCTTGGGTTTTTAAGAAATGAATGATGAATAATTAATGATGAATAATTATGGTAGGGAACGGATTTATCCGTTCCCTGTTTGTATTTTTAAAAAAATTTTTAAAAATTTTTTGTCAACATATTGTGATAAAAAACTACGTGTTCAACCACATTTTGTATAATTTTTAAGATGTGTAATTTTTGCGTCTCAGATTTACATAAAAAGTTGAAAATTACCCATTGCAATTTGATTTTTTATGTGTTATAATTCAACGTGCACCGTCAAAAAAGGCACTCTTGAAGTTTTCACCTAAGGTTACATAATTTTTAATATGTGCTATTACAATACCCTTTCGCATATACATTTGACGGAGGGGTAATGATGAAAACAGCAAAAGAGTTTTTGAAAAACAACATGACGGTATTTTTAATTGCTTTGATAATTTTTGTTTTAAGTATAACTTTAGGAGCAATCGTATCGCTAAGGCTCAGTGCCGACGATATTCAGGAGCTTAAAGAATACATTGTGCCATATCTGGAGGACGACATTATATCTAAGATATCATTTTCTGATATATTTAAAACCTCTGCACAAAACCATCTTAAATTTATTATCACTGCAGCTGTGGGAGCAGTAAGTCTTTATACTCTGCCCCTGTTTATATTTGCATTCGCAATCAAAGGCTACCAACTTGGTTTCACAATAGGTTTTATATCCGATAACTTCGGCCCGAAAGGAATAGCTCTTGCTCTATCCTCTGTTATCGTTTTTTATTTGCTTTCAGTACCGATATATTTTCTCACGTTTATGATTGAAACAACCTATGTACTGAAAAAAAGCAAGTTATATAACGGGTCTAAGGGGAAGAACAGTATCTTTCCGTATTTTATATTTTTGCTGATAATATATTTTTTCTTATGTGTATTCGGCTTAGTAGAATCAGTTTTGACTCCGCTCATTATCAGCTTTATTAACTAACGAAAAAAGGAATGAGATAAATGAACACTCTTATGTGTAATTTTGTGGATTATCTGCAAAATAACAAACGAGTATCCCAAAACACCTTGCAAGCGTACTCGAGAGACATAAAACAATTTTATAACTATGTCAACGAAAATGCTCTGGATATTGTGAACATATCCAAAACAAGCATTATTACATATATGCTCTATATGCAAAAAAGCGGGAGAGCAGCATCTTCTATATCAAGAAATCTTGCATCGGTTCGAACATTTTACAACTATCTGATATCTCAGAATTTTCTGTCAGTAAATCCGGCGGCGGACCTTGAAACACCGAAACAAGAGAAAAAGCTTCCTCAGATACTCTCCACAGACGAGGTGGGGCTTCTGCTTTCAGAACCCGAAAAGGTAAAACCAGCCACTCCCAAAAGCATCAGGGACAAGGCTATGCTTGAGCTTATATATGCAACAGGAATAAAGGTTTCAGAACTTATTGCGTTAAACAAAGACGATGCAGACACAACTTTAGGATATTTAAAATGTATAAACGGAGAAAAAGCCAGAGTCGTACCACTTGGTCATGTGGCAATATCAGCCCTTAAAGAATATCTTGAAACAACAAGAGACGCTATGGCAGAAGAGGGAACAGATGCTCTCTTTGTAAACTGCAACGGAGGAAG
>JAZUPR010000143.1:0-4671 GCA_045605285.1 Clostridia bacterium
ACCATAGAAAAATTTTGCCTGTGCGATAAGATTGACGAGATTATTCTTGTAACAAGGGAAGATTGTATAGCATTGTGCCATAAGATATGCCAAAATTATGGTTTTGACAAGGTAAAGACCATTATTGCAGGCGGAGCTACCCGTCAGCAATCTGTATATAACGGTCTTAAGGGCCTTTCTGAAAATACAGATTATGTACTTATTCACGACGGAGCAAGACCGCTTATTGATACAGATACAATCTGCAAATGTGTAGACTCCGTTATTGAAAATCAGGCGTGTGCAGTGGGTGTTAAGGTTAAAGACACTATTAAGTATTCTGCAGATGGAAAATATATAGATAAAACACTGGACAGAAACCTTGTATGGCAGATTCAGACTCCGCAGGCATTTAATAGAGAGCTTATAACAGAATGCCATGAAAAAGCTATTGAAGATGGCTTTGAGGCTACAGATGATTGTATGATTCTGGAACATTACGGACACAGAATCAGTCTTGTAGAAGGCAAATATGAAAATATTAAAATAACATCTCCTGTAGATATGTATATAATGCAAGGTCTTATTAGTAATGAAATATAAAGAGGTATAAAAAATGAGAGTCGGAATAGGATATGATGTTCACGCGCTCGCACCGGGAAGAGATTTGTATCTTGGTGGAGTAAAGATTGACCACGAAATGGGCCTTTTGGGGCATTCAGACGCAGATGTGTTGGTACACGCTGTTATGGATGCTATTCTCGGGGCTGCAGCAGAAGGGGATATAGGGAGACATTTTCCCGATACTGATGATAAATATAAAGGAATAAGCAGTTTGTTGCTTTTAAAGAGGGTCAATGAAATAATTACAGAAAAAGGTTATAAGGTAAATAACATAGACTCTGTCATTATAGCGCAAAAACCAAAACTTGCACCTTTTATAAATCAAATGCAGGAAAACATTTCAAATATATTAGATATTGAAGTATCCTGTGTGAACATAAAAGCTACCACAACAGAAAAACTTGGCTTTGAGGGAAGACAAGAGGGTATTTCGGCTCAGGCTGTGTGCACTCTTATTGAAGATTGATATTATTTTTAGAGGAATTTTATGAAATACATTAGTCATAGTCCTGAGGAAACATTTTCTTTGGCGTCTGAATTTTCAAAAAAATTAATACCGGGTGATGTTATAACTCTTGACGGAGACCTTGGTGCAGGAAAAACTGCTTTTACAAGGGGTATTGCCCATGGACTCTCTCTGTCGGACACAGTTGTCAGCCCCACATTTACTATTGTAAATGAATATACAAAGGGCGACGTTTCTCTTTTTCATTTTGATGTATACAGGCTTGATTCCGAGGACGATATGTATGATATCGGTTGGGAAGATTATCTTTCCCGCGGGGGAATATGTGTAGTCGAGTGGTCGCAGATTATGCCTGAACTTTTTTCCTCTCTGTCGCATTATAAAGTTACTATAAATAAAAATCTTGATATATCGGAAGATTACAGGGAAATATTTATTGAAAAAATCGGAGGATAATTATGATTATTCTTGGTATGGATACATCATCAGAAACAGCAACTGTTGCACTATTAAATGAGAAGAAGCTTATTGGAGAATATATTATTTCAAACGACAGAACACATTCTCAGATTATAATGCCTCTTTTGGATGATTTGCTTTCCAAGGCGGGAATTAAAATAAGTGATATTGATGTTTTTGCTACTTGCACAGGCCCTGGTTCGTTCACTGGTCTTCGCATTGGCATAACTACTATAAAAACACTTGCTCAGGCTATGGATAAACCCATTGTAGGCATAGATTCATTAAAAGGTCTGTCTTTGAATGTTATGTCAGACGATTATATTTGTCCTGTTATAGATGCCCGTCATAATCAGGTATATACAGCTCTTTATAAGGACAATCTATGTGACAGAGAGCCAGATGTGGTGAATATAGATACTCTCCTTGAATCGCTTGTTGGCAAAAAGGTTGTTTTTGTTGGCGACGGAGTTACTTCTTATCAGGACAAAATATGTAGCTTTGGGGATGAAAACTGGAAAATTGCTCCTTTACATCTTCAGATGCAAAAAGCCTCTTCAATTTGCTATGCTGCTTACGACAGAGCAGTTAAAAACGATTTTGACAACTTGTTTTCTCTTGTGCCATTATATCTTAGAAAATCACAGGCAGAACGCGAACTTGAGGAAAGAAACAAGTAAATATTGCATATATGGTTGCCTTGACATTATATGTAAAAAAATATATAATTATATAAGTGTTATGAGAGGATGTGAGTGCATGATTGCCATAGGCTGTGATCATGGTGGTTTTGCTTTAAAGCAGGACATAATTAAATATTTAAAAGAACTTCAATATGACTTTAATGATATGGGTACTTATGATGAAACATCTGTAGATTATCCTGAAATTGCAAAAAAAGTCTGCAAGGAAGTTACAGATGGAAATGCATCTTGCGGTATACTTGTTTGCGGGACAGGCATTGGAATGAATATTTGTGCAAACAAAATAAAAGGAATTCGTGCTGCTCAATGTTCAGATACATACAGTGCGATGATGACTCGCAGACATAACAATTCAAATGTGCTTACATTAGGTGGAAGAATTATTGGACCTGAACTTGCAAAGGAGATTGTAAAAGCTTTTCTTACCAGTGAATTTGAAGGTGGCAGACACCAGAGAAGAGTAGATATGATATGCGAATTGGATAAATAGGAGGAATTACAAATGAAACATTCTGTTTATAAAAATGTTACTGTTATGGACCATCCGCTTATTATTCATAAGATTAATAAGATGCGCGATGTCAAAACCAGCTCAAAAGAATTTCGTGAATATGTAAATGAAATATCTATGCTTATGGGATATGAGGTTACAAGAGACCTCCCTATGGAAGAGGTTGAAATCCAGACTCCTCTTGCTACTGCAAAAGAAAAGATTATTGCTGGAAAAAAACTTGCTATTGTGCCTATTCTTCGAGCAGGTCTTGGCATGGTTGACGGAATGTTGAATCTTATGCCAAACATCAGAGTAGGCCATATTGGAATGTATAGAGACCACGAGACACTTCAGCCTGTACCTTATTTTTGTAAACTTCCTGCAGACATTGCATCAAGAGATGTTATTCTTGTAGACCCAATGCTTGCAACAGGTGTATCCGGAAATGATGCCATCGATACATTAAAAGCAAAAGGTGTTAAGAATATCAAATTTGTATGTATAGTAGCTGCACCTGAGGGAATAAAAGCAGTTGCCGAAAAACATCCTGATGTTGAAGTATTTTGTGGAATTGTTGATGATTGTTTAAATGAACATGGATATATTCTGCCTGGATTAGGTGATGCCGGAGACAGAATATTTGGTACAAAATAATATGGTTGACTATATCTTATCAATATTAAATACAAATGACTATCTGACAGTCTTTATTATATCTATGTTTCCCATAGTGGAGCTACGTGGTGCCATACCTGTAGGTGTAGGTCTTGGTATGGATTGGTCTGTTGTCTATTTGCTTAGCGTAATAGGTAATATGGTTCCTGTTCCTTTTATAATTTTATTTGTAAGACCTATAATTGAATACTTGCTTAAAACAAAGTATTTTTCAGGAATTGCACTTAAAATAAAAGAAAGAACTATGAGTAAGTCAGATAAGGTGACTAAATATAAAAAACTCGGACTTCTTATATTTGTTGCCATTCCTCTTCCCGGTACAGGGGCGTGGACAGGTGCTATGCTTGCTGGATTTATGAATATGAGATTAAAAGACGCTGTACCTATGATATTGCTTGGAGTTATGATTGCCGGAATTCTTATGATGGGTATATCATACGGTTTTGGAGCACTGTTCAGTCATTTGTTTATGTAATTTATAAAATTTATACTAAGGAGTATGTTATGAGAAGATTATTTACATCTGAGTCCGTAACTGAGGGACATCCAGATAAAATCTGTGATCAGATTTCCGATGCGGTGCTTGATGCTATAATAAAAGAAGACCCTATGGCACGTGTTGCTTGTGAAACAGTTGTTACTACAGGCATGATAATGGTTATGGGAGAAATATCTACCAGTTGCTATGTTGATATTCCGTCTATAGCAAGAAATACTGTTAAGAGAATAGGATATGACAGAGCAAAATACGGATTTGATGCTCATACTTGTGCTGTTATAACAAATATTGATGAGCAGTCACCCGACATAGCTCTTGGAGTAGACAAATCTCTCGAGGCAAAAAAATCAGATGCAAAAGAGCTTGATCATGGTGCAGGAGACCAGGGAATGATGTTTGGTTACGCTTGTAATGAAACAGAGGAGCTTATGCCTATGCCTATTTCTCTTGCACATAAATTAAGCCAGAAACTTACAGAAGTAAGAAAAAACGGAACACTCGATTATTTGAGACCTGATGGCAAAACACAGGTAACAGTTGAGTATGAAGATGATGTTCCTGTAAGAATTGACACTATTGTAGTATCTTCTCAGCATGCACCGGAAGTTGAGAGAGAAACTATAGAAAAAGACATCATCGAGCATGTTATAAAAACTACAATTGATGCAAAATTCCTTGATGAAAATACAAAATATTATATTAATCCTACAGGGAAATTTGTAACAGGCGGTCCCCAGGGCGACAGCGGACTCACAGGAAGAAAGATTATAGT
>JAZUPR010000144.1:0-13836 GCA_045605285.1 Clostridia bacterium
ATTTCAGTGTCTTTCTTTATGTTAAAATAGTTTTTCTAAATTGACTATTTTTGCATTTTGTGTTAAACTAATACATATTTTGCATATTGTATTATACTCGTGATTTAAAATATACTAAGAAAAAAGAACATTCAGGGGGCGACATATTGAATAATAAATTAAAAAGGATTTATGAATTATTTTTAACATTTTTTAAAATAGGTGCATTTACCTTTGGCGGCGGATATGCCATGATTCCGCTTATTCAAAGAGAAATCTGTGAAGAAAAAAAGTGGTTAAATGATGAGGATATACTTGAAATTATCGCCATAGCAGAGTCTACACCCGGACCGATTGCAGTGAATTCGGCAACTTTTGTAGGATATAGGGTTTCAGGCTTCTGGGGTTCGTTTTTTGCGACATTTGGAGTAGTGCTACCATCATTTGTAATAATTTCTGTTATCTCACTTGTTATAAAGCAGTTTGAACAGTTAAAGTGTGTTCAATATGCATTCATGGGTATAAGAGCAGGAGTACTTGCTCTTATTATAAAAGCATTTATTACTATGTATATAAAATGTCCCAAAAACAAGGTATCATATATCATATTTGTGCTTTCATTTGTTGCAGTAGCAGTTTTTGATATAAATGTACTTCTTGTTATATTAGCCTGTGCTGCTATTGGACTTGTTTCAACTCTTTGTTTGTTTAAGGAGGTTCGAAAATGATATTTCTTAATTTGTTTTTAACCTTCTTTAAAATAGGGGCTTTTACCTTTGGCGGTGGGTATGCAATGCTACCGCTCGTTCAGGCTGAGGTGCTAAAAAAAGGATGGCTTGAAAGTGAAAAAATAATTAATTTTATTGCGGTAAGCGAAAGTACACCAGGTCCGTTTGCTATAAACATTTCTACCTATGTCGGTATGGAAATGGCTGGATTTCTTGGTGCAGTTTGTGCTACACTTGGTGTTGTTCTTCCGTCATTTATTATTATCCTTATAATTGCAAGACTATTTGAAAAATTTAAGAATAACAAATTTGTAGATGCTGTAATGAAGGGTTTAAAACCTGCTGTAGTAGGTCTTATAGCTACTGCTGTTATATCAATAGGAAAGACGGTATTTTTTAAAGATGGTTTATCTTTATCTGTTTTCTCCAAAACGGAGTTTTATTTGTCATTATTAACATTTGCTCTTATGATGTATCTTGCTCTTAAGAAAAAACATCCTATATTTATTATTTGTGTTTCTGCAGTTATTGGCATAATTGGTGGATATATATTTAACTTTTAAATCTAAATAGACAACTAATAGTTGTCTATTTTTATAAAGCCTTATTTGATACAACTCCTTTATATAACTAAATGACAGGAATATTTTGTTTGTATTTCATTACAATGTATGATATAATAATATATAATTTATATTGGAGGAATGTTAAATGTCTAATATATGGCACGATATATCACCAAAGAGAATTAATGCCGATGATTTTATATGCGTAATTGAAATTACAAAAGGAAGCAAGAAAAAATATGAGCTTGATAAAGAAACAGGTTATCTGATTCTTGACCGAATTCTATATACATCAACCCATTATCCTGCAAATTACGGATTTATTCCAAGGACATACGGTGATGATAATGACCCATTGGATGTGTTGGTTTTGTGTTCTGAACAGATAGAACCCATGACACTTGTAAGAGCTTATCCAATAGGTGTTATATCCATGGTTGATGGTGGTAGATGCGACGAGAAAATTATAGCTATTCCATTCAATGATCCAAATTATAATATGTATAAGGATATTTCAGAGCTTCCCGAGCATGTGTTTGAAGAAATGAAGCACTTTTTTCAAGTATATAAAAATTTGGAAAACAAATCAACTGCTGTTAATGAAGTGAGCAACAGAGAAGAATCTATTAAAATTATTGATAGTGCGATAAATAATTACATTGATAAATTCTGTAAATAAAGGAGGGATTATATGAATCCAATTGTAGTTTACAAATCTAAATATGGTTCTACAAAAACTTATGCAGAGTGGATTGCTGATGAACTCTCCTGTGATATTTGCGATGCGTCAGAAATTAAGGCGGACGGATTAAAGCCATACGACACCATAATTTATGGTGGTGGACTTTACGCAGAGATTATAGCAGGTGTTACGCTTATAACCAAAAATATTGACAAACTTTCTGATAAGAAAATTGTTGTGTTTACCACAGGACTTACACCGCCTGATTGCAGAGCATATTATGATGATTTAGTGGTAAAGAAGAACTTTAAGGGTGATACATATTCAAAAATAAAGATGTTCAATTATCCGGGGAAAATGATTGTAGATGAATTATCTCTTGTTCACAAAACAGCGATAAAAGCACTGAAAAAATTAATGTCAGATAAAGAAAATCCCACAGATATGGAAAAACTTCTTATTGATTTATGCGATGCTGACGGGGATTTTTCGGATAAAAGCCTTATATATGATTTAATTGAATATGTAAAAAGATAATTTGTTTTAGAATATATAAATTTAATCAATTTTTGAATATATATAGACAGCAAAATAATTATAATGTATAATACTATTAGTATGGTTTTTTGGAAATGATTGGTTGCAGTTTGGGTGAATTTATGAAAAATATTGATAAAACGGTTATAAAAGAAACAAAATATATTACAGTATTTGTAATTATTCTGAGTTTAATAATGCAGTCGGTGTTTCTCATTCTAAGAAAATGGGACTACACAGTTCTTTTGGGAAATATTCTTATGGGTTTTTTTGCTGTGTTGAATTTTTTTATTATGGGGTTGTGTGTCTCAAAAGCAGTAGTTAAAGAAGAAAAAGAGGCAAAATCTATTATGAAATTGTCACAGACATACAGGATGCTTCTTATGGCAATTATTTTGATAATTGGACTTACAGTTCCTGTATTTAATAAATTAACTGTGATTATTACAGTATTTTTTCCAAGGATTGCAGTTTTTTTTAGAGGGTTTTTGAAACAACAATAAATTATATGCGGAGGTGGTTTCTGCTTGAAAAGGAAAAATAAAAGTTTTTTAATACTTGACATGTTCTATATCTTTCTTATGATTTTGCCTGTTCTTGTGGGTATCATCATAAAGGTTGTTACCACTCCGACATCGGAGGGAATACAGATAACAGGTGCAAGAATTTTTTATAAAATTCCATTTGTAATTCAAGATATTATAATTACAGAAGCTCAGATTAATTCGTGGCTTGTAATGATTGCAATTCTTGGATTGTGCCTGTATCTTACACATGGTCTTGAAACCAGAAAAGTACTTAAGAGACAGCATATTGCAGAATGGATTGTTGAAAAGGTAGACAATATTACAACATCAAATATGGGTGAATATTTTACTTTCTTTTCTCCTTTTATAGCAACAATTATTGGTTTATCAGCATTTTCAAGTCTCATTACTCTGGTGGGGCTGTATCCGCCTACATCAGATTTAAATGTTGTTGCCGGATGGGCACTTTTGGTATTTATACTTATAACTTATTATAAGTTTAAGTGCGGACCTGTTATGTATGTTAAAAGTTTTGCACAACCGGTTCTTCTGGCTCCGCTTAATGTTATCAGCGAAGTTGCAACACCTGTATCAATGGCTTTTCGTCATTATGGAAATGTTTTGTCGGGTACGGTTATTTCAGTTTTAATTGCGACCGGACTTTCAGGATTGTCCAAATTACTTTTAGGATGGTTACCTGGATTTATGGGTACGTTTCCATTTTTACAGATAGGACTTCCCGCTATACTTTCAATTTATTTTGATATTTTCAGTGGATGTCTACAGGCATATATCTTTGCAATGCTTACCATGATGTATGTGTCTGGCGGATTTCCAATTGAGGAATATTATAAAAGAAAAAACAAAAAACAAAATCAAATTACAGGAGGTAATTAATTATGTTGGAATTGGCAATTGGTATTATACTTGGTGGATGTGCACTTGGAGCAGGAGCAGCAATGATTGCAGGTATAGGACCTGGTATCGGTGAAGGTAATGCTGTTGCAAAAGCCTGTGAAGCTATAGCTCGTCAGCCTGAAAGTAAAGGTGATGTTACAAGCACTATGCTTATGGGTTGTGCGATTGCAGAAACAACAGGTCTTTATGCACTTGTTATTGCAATATTACTTATTTTTGTTGCACCAAATACTTTTGTAAACATCTTATTAAATGCAATTGGTTAAGAGGTATAGATAATGCTGCAAACACTTGATGTAATATCTGTAAATATATGGAATATTATTATTTCTCTTGCAAATCTTACTATTCTTTTTTTACTGGTAAAAAAGTTTTTGTTTAAGCCTGTTAAAAACATATTGGCCAAAAGACAAAGTGAGATTGATGACAGATATAATCTGGCAGAGGAGAAACAAAAAGATGCATCGGAGAATCAGAGATTGTGGGAAGAAAAAATCCACATTGCTCAGACTGAGGCAGATGCTATTATTTCTGATGCAAAAAACATTGCAAGAGAAAGCGAAGAAAAGATTATATCCGAAGCGAGAGCACGTGCCCAGGGAATTATCCGTCAGGCTGAGACAGATGCAGAGCTTGAGTATAAAAAAGCTATTGACGGAATAAAAGAAGAAATTGTAAATGTATCAGAGGTTATTGCAGAAAAACTTTTGGAACGTGAAATCAACACTAAAGACCATCGTAATCTTATTGATTCATATATAGAGAAAATAGGTGACATTGATGAATGAATTAAGTAGAGAATATGCCGGAGCATTGTTTATCATTGCATCTGAAAAAAACTGTAAAAGTGAATATGCATCTTATCTTGATACACTTTGTCAGTCTTTTTCTGATGAGCCTATGTATCTGGAATTTCTTCATTCACCTGCAATTTCAACTACTGAAAAGATTTCTTCTCTTAGCAAGATTTTTTCCTCTTTAGTACCTGAAGATGTATTATCTTTTATACAGCTTATGTGTGAAAAAGGAAGAATAAATCTTATATTTGAGGCAACACAGGCTTATAAATACCTTGTGGCACAATCTGAGAAAATAGTTGAAGCTTCAATTACCAGTGCAGTAGAATTAAATGATGATGAAAAGAAAAAGTTGCAGTTAAAGCTAGAAAATAAATTTAACTGTACAGTTAACACAATATTTAAAATAGACCCATCTTTGCTTGGCGGTATTATAGTTGAAATTGACGGCAAAATACTTGATGGAAGCGTTAAAAATCGTCTGCGAGATTTAAAGGAAGTGATTAAATGAACACAAGACCTGAAGAAATAAGCAATATTATTAAAGAACAAATAAAAAATTATCAATCACGAATAGAGATGAAAGAAACCGGTTCTGTCATTCTTGTTGGTGACGGAATTGCAAGGGTATATGGACTCAGAGAATGTATGTCAAGTGAGCTTTTGGAATTTGAAGACGGAAGCTTTGGTTTAGCACAAAATCTTGAGAGCGAAACAGTTTCTGTTGCAATTCTATCCGATACAAATAATATCAGAGAAGGTTCAACTGTTAAGCGTACAGGCAAAGTATTGTCTGTTCCTGTAGGTGATGCTCTCCTTGGCAGAGTTGTAGATTCCCTTGGTAATCCTATAGACGGCAAAGGTTCTGTAGATACAGAAGAATTCAGACCTGTAGAATCTGAAGCACCGGGAATTATTGAAAGAAAAAGCGTTTCTGTTCCTCTTCAGACTGGTATAAAAGCTATTGATAGTATGATACCTATAGGCAGAGGTCAGCGAGAGCTTATTATAGGTGACCGTCAGACTGGTAAGACAGAAATCGTTATTGACACAATCATAAACCAAAAAAATACTGATGTAATATGTATATATGTTGCAATCGGTCAGAAAAACAGCTCCGTTGTTCAGCTTGTAAACCACCTTGAACAGGCTGGTGCTATGGAATATACTATCGTGGTGTCTGCATCTGCTTCGGCATCAGCGCCTCTTCAGTATGTTGCTCCATATTCTGGTTGTGCAATGGCTGAATATTTCAGAGAACAGGGAAAGGATGTTTTGATAATATATGATGATTTATCAAAACACGCTGTTGCATACAGAGCACTTTCTCTTCTTATCCGTCGTCCGCCTGGCAGAGAGGCATATCCGGGAGATGTATTCTATCTTCATTCAAGACTTTTGGAGCGTGCTGCATGTGTTGCACCTGAATACGGCGGCGGTTCTATCACAGCTCTTCCTATTATTGAGACGCAGGCAGGAGATGTATCTGCATATATTCCAACAAATGTTATATCTATTACAGATGGTCAGATTTTCCTTGAAACAGAGCTTTTCCATGCAGGCGTAATGCCTGCTATAAACCCAGGTATTTCTGTGAGCCGTGTTGGTGGTTCTGCTCAGCTCAAGGCTATGAAAAAAGTATCAGGTGAGCTTAAGCTTTTATACTCTCAGTACAGGGAATTGCAGTCATTTGCACAGTTTGGCAGTGACCTTGATGCTGATACAAAATCTCGTCTTGCATTGGGTGAGCGAATTGTAGAAGTTCTTAAACAGGACAGAAATTCACCTGTAAGAGTAGGTTGTCAGGTTGCTATAGTATATGCTGTTATAAATGGATATTTAAATGACATAGAGGTTAAAAAAGTTAAGGATTACGAAAAGAAACTTTTTGAACTGCTTGAAGACAAATTCTCAAATCTTCTTCAAAGAATAGAAAATGGTTTCTGGGACAGCGAAGATGAACAGGAACTTAAAAAAGCACTTGAACTGATGCAGAGGTGATTTCATGGGTGCTGATATTAAAAAGTTAAGAAACCGTATTAAAAGCGTTAATTCAACTTTACATCTGACCAAAGCCATGGGACTTGTTGCATCGTCTAAAATCAAAAGAGCCAATCGGTCCATGTTTTCATCGCGTGAATACACAAATTCATACGCTGAAACTATAGATAGACTCACTCAATCAAGAGAGTGCATGAAAAGTCCTTATATGCAAAAAAGAGATGGCGAGAAAATATGTCTTATATGCATAGCCGGCGACAGAGGCCTTGCTGGTGGATATAATGCAAATGTATTTAAACTCGCTAAAGAATATGAAAATGCATCTGTAATTCCTATAGGCAAGAGAGCTTGTGAAAGATTTTCGGAGCCAATTCTTCTTGTGGAAGATTTTGGATATAATGATGCAAAAAAGATTTCTGACAAATTATGTTCAGCCTTTGCTGATGGTGAATATGACAAAATAGGAATAATTTATACGAAATATATTTCTATAATGAGTCAGGAAGCAGAATTAAAATGCATATTACCTCTTGAAAAAAGCGATGTATCCAATAATAGTTCTATTATATTTGAGCCCGATGAAATTACAGTTTTAAATACTGCTATTCCCGAATATATAGCAGCCACAATCATTTCGTATGTAAAAGAGAGCTATGCATCTGAAGTTGCTGCCCGCCGTGTTGCTATGGATTCAGCAGGAAAGAATGCACAGGAAATGATAGACGAATTGGGTATTGAGTATAACAGAGCACGACAGGGTGCAATTACCCAGGAAATTACTGAAATTGTCGCTGGAAGCGGCTTATAAAGGAGGCGTATATAATATGTCTAATTCAACCAAAGGTGTTGTTTCGCAGGTTATGGGGCCTGTTGTTGATGTATGTTTTGATGACGGAAGTTTGCCTGCTATATATAATGCTCTCACTATGAATATAGGAGACAGAACTCTTACTGTAGAGGTTGCACAGCATATTGGTGATAATGTTGTAAGATGTATTGCTATGTCATCAACAGACGGTTTAAAAAGAGGAACATCTGTTGTTGATACAGGAAGATCTATAAGTGTACCTGTAGGAAGAGATACACTAGGAAGAATATTTAATGTTCTTGGTGATACTGTTGATAATATGCCATTTGAAAGCGATGCAGAGCGTTGGAATATACATCGCAGCGCTCCTGATTTTAATGAACTTTCTACGTCAACAGAAATTTTGGAAACAGGAATCAAGGTTATTGACCTTATTTGCCCATATTCAAAGGGCGGAAAAATCGGTCTTTTCGGTGGAGCCGGGGTAGGAAAAACCGTTCTTATTATGGAACTTATAAATAATGTTGCAAAGCAGCATGGTGGTTTGTCTGTTTACACAGGCGTAGGAGAGCGTACCCGTGAAGGAAATGACCTTTATAATGAAATGAAAGAGACAGGCGATATTTCCAACACAACTCTTGTATACGGACAGATGAATGAGCCTCCCGGAGCAAGAATGAGAGTTGCTTTGTCTGGTCTTACTATGGCAGAATACTTCAGAGATGAGGAAAATCAAGATGTATTGTTGTTTATAGACAATATTTTTAGATTTACTCAGGCAGGTAGTGAGGTTTCTGCACTTTTGGGAAGAATGCCTTCTGCGGTTGGTTATCAGCCAACTCTTGCTACAGAAATGGGCGACCTTCAAGAGAGAATTACCTCTACCAAAAAAGGCTCTATAACTTCTATACAGGCAGTATATGTGCCTGCCGATGACCTTACAGACCCAGCACCCGCAACAACTTTTGCTCATCTTGATGCAACCACAGTTCTTTCAAGAAATATAGCTTCATCTGGTATATATCCGGCTGTTGACCCGCTTGAATCTACCAGTAGAATACTTTCACCTGAAATTTTAGGAGAAGAACATTACAATGTTGCAAAAGAGGTTCAGAGAATCTTGCAAAGATATCAGGAACTTATGGATATTATTGCAATCATGGGTATGGATGAACTTTCTGATGATGACAAACTTCTTGTTTCTAGAGCCAGAAAAATACAGAGATTTTTGTCACAGCCATTTGATGTATCAGAAAAATTTACCGGTATACCCGGAACTTATGTGCCGCTTAGCGAGACAATTCGTGGATTTAAAGAGATTATTGAAGGTAAGCATGACGACCTTCCTGAGTCTGCATTTCTTTTTGTCGGAACTATAGATGAAGCAGTAGAAAAAGCTAAGAAGGTGGCACGATGAAACCATTTAAATTAGTTATTTCATCACCCGATGGTGACGTGTTTCGTGAAGATATATTAAGAATTCGTTTAAGAGGGACAGAGGGGGACTTGGCTGTAATGGCAGGTCATATACCTTTTGTTACATCAGTTGTAGCCGGTGAAGTGGAAATATTAATAGACAATGATAACTTGAAAACAGGGAAAACAGACGGAGGTCTGCTTACTGTTTCCGACGACATGGTTACATTTATATCAGGTTCTTTTACCTGGGAATAATATATAGCAAAAAGCAGTTTAATATATAAACTGCTTTTTGCTATATGATTACATATTTGGAGGAAACTATGCTGAAACAAATTTTAAAAATTTTTGGAATGCATTTTTTATGTGCAATTGGTGCAATGTTTATAATATTATTATTTCCGGGAATTCTTACATTTAAATTTGGTGAAATATTATACTCATTATTTGCTCTCTCCGTTTTTTTTGATGTATTTTACACCATTGGATGGGAGTATTATAACAAAATGAAAAAGAGAATTAAGATTGAAAACAATCATTTGTGCGAGGGAGAAAATCCCAAGAAATTATCTTATAAACCAATGCTAATTGTCTCTTGTGTGTGTGCGGTTATAAATATAATATTTTTTGTTTTGTCTTTAGTATTAGCTGACTTGACACTTGATTTGTCTGTTGTATTGTTTAGAAGTTGGTTTTCGCCGTTTTTTGTTTTATACAAATATAGTGTAGAGCATATTAATATTTTCTGTTTTATATTTACATTTTTTCCATCTGTTTCATACATTTTTGGATGTATTTTTGGAGTTTACGATATCAATGTATCAGAAATGTTTGTAAATAAATTTGTATATAAGCAACCAAATAAAAGCAAGTAATATTTAACCTTGATAATTAATACTATGTAATAGTATTTTATCAAGAGGTGAAATGTTTTGTTTTTAACATTGAAAAAATATGACATAATATCATGTGTCATGGCTGTTTTTATTGCATTTGTTACATTTGGTTACATAAAAAACAGTACTGATGCAGTAGTTACAAATGCAATAACATCAAACAGAAAAGTAATCGTTATTGATGCAGGTCACGGGATTCCTGATTCGGGTGCTGTCGGAAAAAATGGCACACTTGAAGCAAATATAAACCTTGATATTGCAAAAAGACTTCAAAAAATTCTTGAAGAAAGCGGAGCTTACGTTCTGATGACAAGAACTGATGATAATTCAGTAGCTCCTGATTTAAACGATAAAATCAGAAATATAAAAAGAAAAGACTTGAATTTTCGAAAAAAATTTAAAGAAGATGCACAATGTGATATTTTCCTAAGTATTCATATGAATAAATTTCCTGAGGAAAAATATTACGGAGCACAGGTTTTTTATTCGAAAACCCCTGAGGAAAGTAAAATTCTCGGGGAATGTATTCAAGACAGGCTTAAAACAGAAATTAAAAATGAAAACAGCAGGGTTGCTAAGGAAAGTAATAATGATATATATATATTAAAAGGAGCTACTGTTCCGTCGGCAATAGTTGAATGTGGTTTTTTGTCTAATGAAAAAGAGGAAATGCTTTTAAATACTGATGAATATAAAGATAAAGTAGCAATGGCAATTTTTATGGGAATTACAGATTATTTTGATAAGATAAAAGACTAATGCGGAGGAGTATATGAAAATTACTATTTTAGATACATCAACACTTGGAGACGACTTATCTCTTGATTTGTTTGATGAGTTTGGTGAAGTTGAAAAATACAACAGGACAACTCCTGAACAGGTTTCGGAAAGAATTGAAACAAGTGATGTTGTGATAATTAATAAAGTCAAATTAAATGAGTCAAATCTTTACAATGCTAAAAAATTAAAATTAATATGTGTTGCTGCAACCGGATATGACAATGTAGACACAATATATTGCAAAAACAACAACATTGCTGTATGTAATGTTGTTGGATATTCGTCAGACAGTGTTGCACAAGTTACTGTTTCTATGGCACTTAATCTTGTAAATCACATTAATGAATATACCCGCTTTGTAAATGATGGTTCATATACCAGGTCTGGTGTTCAAAACTGCCTTGTTCCTGTTTATCATGAAATGAGAGGAAAAACCTGGGGAATAATAGGTCTTGGCGGAATAGGAAGACAGGTAGCGGAAATTGCCAAAGCCTTTGGATGTAATATACTGGCTTACAAAAGATATCCTGTTGATGACTATAAATGTGTAGCTATGAAAGAGCTTATGAAAGAATCAGATATTATTTCAATACACGTTCCTCTTAGTCCTGAAACGAAAAATCTTATAGATAATGATATGCTCTCTCTTGCAAAGAAAGATGTTATTATTGTTAATGCGGCAAGAGGAGCGGTGTGGAATGAAGAAGCAATTGCCTCTGCTATTGAAGAAAACAGAATTGGTGGTATTGGCTGTGATGTATATTCTATTGAACCAATGGGCGAGAATCATCCTTTTAACCGTATATGCGCCAGGGACAATGTGTGCCTGACACCGCATATGGCATGGGGTTCATATGAGGCAAGAGTAAGGTGTGTTAATGAGATAAGTGAAAATATAAAAAGCTTTTTTTCTGGACAAATAAGAAATAGAGTAGATATATAAACTCAGGAGGAAAATATGGATATAATTTTACTTTTAAAAACTTGCATACTTGGTATTGTTCAGGGAATAACCGAGTGGCTTCCAATCAGTAGTACAGGGCATCTGGTACTTGTAAATGAATTTCTTGATTTAAAGATGAATAAGGATTTTATGGATGTGTTTGATGTTGTAATACAGTTTGGCTCAATACTTGCTGTAATTGTTTTATATTTTTACAAATTAAATCCATTCTCTCCCAAAAAATCATCTGCAGAGAAAAAATCAACTGTTAATCTTATTTTAAAAGCGATTGTTGCAACATTCCCTGCTGCAGTAATAGGACTTTTGCTCGATGATTTTATTGATGAATACTGCAAGACACCATTTGTGATTGCTCTTGCACTTATCGTTTACGGAATTCTCTTTATATTTATCGAAAGAAAAAATAAGAAACCCAAAATTGACAATCTAGAGAATTTAACATATAAAACGGCTCTTTATATGGGTTGTTTTCAGGTGTTATCCTTAATTCCTGGAACTTCCCGTTCCGGCTCCACAATTCTCGGAGGCATTACACTCGGGACTTCCAGAGGAGTAGCTGCAGAGTTTTCGTTTTTTATGGCAATTCCGGTAATGTTTGGTGCAAGTTTATTAAAGCTTTTAAAGCATGGACTTGTATTTACCACAATTGAGATTTCTGTTCTTTTAACAGGAATGGTTGTTTCGTTTCTGGTATCTGTTTTTGCCATTAAATTCCTTATGGGATATATTCAAAAACATGATTTTAAAGCATTTGGTTATTACCGCATTATAATTGGTATTTTGGTCTTTGTATATTTTAGTTTTGTATAAATTAAAACTGACGGATATTATTGTTAATATCCGTCTTTTTCTATGTTAATCTAAATTATTCAACTTGAAATATATACAACTTTGCTATATAATTGTTATATATGTAATTTATACAGACAGACTCTGCTAAGGGGAATGTTTTTACTCGCTTGAACGTTGTAGTATTTAAAAAATGAATAATGTTTTAAATTTAACTTTACTCGAAGATAGTAAGTAAAAGGTTGCATGTTATTAAAAGTATATACAATTGGTCTGAAAATTCAATATAAAAGGAGTATATTATGAAAATTATAAAAGATATTTGCTATGGTAAATCCATAAATTCGGAACAGTCTCTTGATATATATCTTCCGGATTGTGATAATTTTAAGGTGTTTGTGTATATGCACGGAGGTGGAATAAAGGCTGGTGATAAGTCAAGTGCGGGAGCGGTTGGTGAATATGTGGCTAGTCAAGGAGTGGCATTTGTATCAATAAATTATAGATTGTATCCTCAAGCTACATATCCTCAGTTTATTTGTGATGCAGCTGAAGCGGTCGCCTGGGTGTATAATAATATTGGGGAGTATGGAAAATGTGAAGGCATATATATTGGCGGAAGCAGTGCCGGTGGATACCTTTCGATGATGCTTTGCTTTGATGATAAATATTTATCACCATATAAGTTGCCTGAGGGTATAATAAAAGGATATATTCATGATGCAGGTCAGCCGACAACACACTTTAATGTGCTTAGGGAACGGGGAATTGATTCCAGAAGGGTAATTATTGATGAGGCTGCACCGATATATCATATTGGTAATGCAACCAATTATCCGCCCATGGAATTTATTGTTTCTGATAATGATATGAAAAATCGATATGAGCAAACTCAGTTAATTATTTCAACATTAAGACATTTTGACTACGATGATAGCAAAATTTATTACCGATTGATGCATGGTACTCATTGTCACTATTCAAAAACAATTGAATTTGGCAAAATAATTTGTGAGTTTATAAAAAAAACTGATTGATATCCTAAAACTCTCTGTTACAAAACTGATAAACTATAATTTATGAGGTTATATTGATTATGAACGTTATAATAAGAAGAATGACCAATAATGATAAATTTAATGTGCTTGAAATGATGAGGGTGTTTTATGCTTCACCCGCAATATTTACCAATGGTTCAGAAGAAATTTTTATAAATGATATAGAAAATTGTATAAATGACAATCCGTATTTGGAAGGGTATGTATTTGAATGTTCAAGCGATATACAAGGGTATGCTATGGTCGCGAAAAGCTTTTCAACTGAGTTTGGAAAGCCTTGCATTTGGATAGAGGATCTGTATATTAAAAAAGAGTACAGAGGTTCAGGCATTGGAAATATGTTTATGGAATTTATCACAAAAGAGTATACTGGATGCATTTTTCGTT
>JAZUPR010000145.1:0-5178 GCA_045605285.1 Clostridia bacterium
CCCCTCCCCTACAACATGCTATATATCTGTTGTTTGACTTTTATATGCGAATATGATATAATGAATCCGTATATTATAATGAAGAAAAGAAAATTGCCGATGCAATTTCCCACAACAATTACCGTATGCCCTTTAGGGCATTCATCATTCATTATTAATTATTCATTAACAAAGACAGGAGCATTGCAATGGATATTTTATCTTTAATACTGAGCATACCGGGACTTTTTCTTGCACTTTCTTTTCATGAGTTTGCACATGGCTATGCAGCATATTTAATGGGTGACAACACAGCTCGTTACAGCGGAAGACTAAGTCTTAATCCATTGGACCACCTTGATATATGGGGCACTTTGTGCCTTTTGTTTTTCCGTTTCGGATGGGCAAAACCTGTTCCCATTAACCCTATAAATTTCAGAAATCAGAAAAAAGGCATCATAGTCGTGTCTCTTGCAGGACCTGTTGCAAACTTTTTTCTTGCACTTTTGTGCACAGTTCTTTGCAAGGTTTTGTATAGATTTGTTGGGGTATCAGAAATTGCTGAATTCTTTTATATGATTTTTCTTTATGCACAGGCAATGAATGTGGGACTTATGGTCTTTAACCTTATTCCCATTCCGCCACTTGACGGGTCAAAGGTGCTTATGGAATTTTTGCCCCCGAGAATGAGATATCAGATGTATAATATCGAGAGATATTCAAGCATAATTTTGCTTCTTCTTGTATGGAGCAGAGCCTTGTACCCTGTGCTAGGCACATTGTCAGGTTGGGTGTATGCACTCATTGATTTAATGACAAGTTTTATTTAGGTGAAATTTTATGGATGAACTTTTGTTTAAAACCGAGTATTTTGAGGGGCCGCTTGACCTTTTGGAGCATCTTATCAGAAAGAATAAGCTCGATATTTGTGCACTATCGCTCGTTCAGATAACAGACCAATATATTGAATATATCAATAAATTAAAGAAGATAAATCTTGAGGTGTCAAGTGAGTTTCTGGTGGTAGCATCCGACCTTTTGCTCATAAAGTCAAAAGCACTTCTTCCAAAGCACGAAGAAGAGATTGACGAAGAAGACGAAGCAAAGAAACTTACCGAGGCTCTCAGAGAACGCCACAGAATGAGGATTGTTGCACAAAAGTTTAAAGGTATGCAGTATGATGGAACATACTTTTACTTTAAAGAGCCTGAGAAAATGGAAAAGGAAGAAAAAGAAAAAAAGACCATTTCATCTGGCAGCGTGGACAAGCTCTACGAGGCGTTTATGTTTATTCTTGACAAAGCCAAGGACAGAGAAATTCCACACAAAAAGAGCTTTGACGGAATAGTAAACAGAGAGCCTGTTTCTGTAAAGGACAAAGCAACGGGACTTATAAAGAGGCTTAGAAAAGAAAAAAAGGTGCAATTTGAAAACATATTTGCAGGTGCTATGTATAAGCATGAGGTAGTTGCAATATTCCTTGCAGTTTTAGAACTTATGAAACTTAATCGTATCATGGTGTACGAAGATAATAATGGGGTTCTTTTAGAGCTTGGCAATGAAAATCTTGGCGATGAAGAACTCTTAAACATAGGGGATTGATTGGATTTTAATGGAGATAATAATGAATATTAATGAACTTGAGGCTATAATAGAGGGCTTACTCTTTGCAAGCGGAGAGTCTGTCTCCGTAAAAAGGCTTTGCGAGGTAACCGAAACCGATGAAAAAACCATGAGAAGTGTTCTTTCAAGGATGAGCGATGCCTATGAAAGCGAAAACAGGGGAATTCAGCTCATTCGGCTTGAAGACAACTATCAGCTTTGTACAAAGAGAGAATATTACAATTACATAAAGATACTTAAAGAGAAAAAACGAAGAGCCGCACTGACAAATGCAGGACTTGAGGTTTTGTCTGTGGTGGCGTACAACCAGCCTGTTACAAGGAGTGCTTTGGAGTTTATCCGTGGGGTAAACAGCGACGGAGCACTGAACAACCTTATATCAGCAGGACTTGTGGAAGAAGTTGGCAGACTCGATGCCCCCGGAAGACCTATACTTTTTGGTACGACAGAAGAATTTTTAAGATGTTTTAATCTGTCATCACTTAAAGAACTTCCTGATGTGGATATGGAATATAATTTTGCTTATCTTAATGAAGAAATAACTGACGACCAGGCAGAAGAACCCACCCTTGTGTTAGATGTGCAGGGAGAATAATCTTTTGAAAGGAATGACGCAAAATGATATATGTTTATATTGTGCTGATTGCAATTTTGCTCCTGTTCCTTTGCCTTATCGTTACTCCCTTGCGGCTTGAAATAACTATGAAAAACACAAAATCGGACATAGAGCTTACTGCACTTTGGGGTTTGATAAAGCTTTCTCCGGATATATTTAAGAAAAAAACTTCACAAAACAAAGAAAAATCCTCCGTCAAAGAAAAGGGCGAGCAGACACAGGATGCAATTTTAAAACGCTTAAACGATGGTATATATCTTTTAAAGAGAATTTATAAAACATTTTCATCCTCAAGGCATTTTTGCCAGAAGAGGCTTATTGCAGAAAAAGTTACTGCAGACATATCATTTTCTCTGTATGATGCCGCCATAACAGGCATTGGAACAGGGCTTGTATGGAGTCTTTTGTATCAGCTCCTCGGTACTCTTTCTGTGGTGGCTGTTATAGACGAGCACAAATTCAATGTGGAGCCTGTATACGAGGAAAAACTGTTTTTTAATCAGGAAATAAACTGCATATTAAAATTTCGCATTGTAAATATTATAGGTATATTACTTATGGTTTTATATCAATTTAAAAAGAGCGGAAAAGAAAGGAAGAGAGAAAAATGAGCACACCTTTAGAATCCCTTATGAACGAATCTTTGAAAAATATTAAAGGATTGGTAGACGCCAACACCATTGTGGGCGATGTTATCACTACTCCTGACGGCACTACTATTATCCCTGTTACAAGGGTGTCCTTCGGCTTTGGAGCAGGGGGCAGTGATTTTTCCTCCAAGCAGTCATCAGACGGAAAAATGTTTGGCGGCGGCTCGGGCGGCGGCGTTACTATGAATCCTGTTGCGTTTCTTGTTGTCACCAAAGACAGTGTGAGAATTATCCCTGTGTCAAATGCCATGACCACCGCAGAGCGAATTGTAGATGTTATGCCTGAACTTATGGGAAAACTCAATGATTTTGTTGTAAGCACCGGTCTTAAAAAATCAGATAAACATCAGTCAAAAGACTCTGAAACAATAGAGCTTGGCTAAAAAATAATTGGTAATATTAAAATCACCGCTTCTATATATTTTATAGAGGCGGTGATTTTTTTGTGAGGGTATCAGGAATTTTCAAAATGTTTACTTTTGTTTCTTTGGCACTATGCTTGTTCTCTCCCTTTAAGGCTTTTTGTGTGGGGAGCAGCGCAGTATCTGCCATTGTTATAGAGACCAGCACCAATTCTGTTGTTTATGAAAAAAATGCATACTCGAGAATGCCTATGGCAAGTACCACCAAGATTATGACAGCTATATGTGCCATAGAATCGGGCAATGTAGATAGGGTTGTAACCGTAAACGACAAGGCTGTAGGCATAGAGGGTTCGTCCATATATCTTGCGCACGGTGAAAGACTCTCTGTAAGAGACCTTCTCTACGGTCTTATGCTTAATTCGGGAAACGACGCGGCAGTAGCCATAGCCTATGCGGTGTCTGGGGAAATAGAGGATTTTGTTGCGCTTATGAACGAAACCGCAAAAAAAATAGGCGCAAAAAATACACATTTTGACAATCCAAACGGACTTGACGGAAAAACTCATTATACTACTGCCTACGATTTGGCAATAATATCTTCTTATGCGTTGAAAAACAAAACCTTTTCTGAGATTGTGTCCACATATAAAAAAACCATTCCAAACGGAGACAGAGGCTATGACAGAGCTTTGAAAAACCATAACAAACTCTTAAAACTCTATGATGGATGCACAGGTGTAAAAACAGGATTTACCAAAAAAAGCGGCAGATGCCTTGTGTCATCGGCAAAAAGAGGAAATGCCGAGCTTGTGGCTGTAACCTTGAACGACGGAAACGATTGGCAGGACCATATGTCAATGCTTGATTACGGATTTAATAATACATACACTACAACTGTGCAAAAAAAATGTGACTATGTAAAGACATTGTCAGTAGATGGAGGTACAGAGCCTTTTGTAAAGACGATATGCTTTGAAGAGTTTAATCACACAAAAGTTTTAGGAAACAGGGAAGATGTAAAAATTGTTTATGATATTCCAGACATCGTGACTGCTCCTGTTGCTTATGGAGAGACTCTTGGAAAGATTGATATTTATTACAAGGATAAACTTGTAAGGTCACTTCCTGTACTATCTGCAGAGTGTGTTGAAAAGAAAGGTGCAGGAATTGTAATTGAAAATATCATGATACTTCTTGATTTTTGGCTTGATTTTATATGCTGAATTGAAAAAAAGGTAGTATTTTTAATATATTTATAGTATAATATTTTCATAGGAAAAATTATAAAAGGTGACGCCATGAAAAAATTGTTGATAGTAGACGGAAACAGTATTATAAACAGAGCTTTTTACGGAATCAAGGCACTTGCAAACAAGCAGGGGATGTTTACCAACGGAATTTACGGATTTTTAAACATTTTGTTTAAAAATCTCGACGATTTGACTCCCGACTATATTGCAGTAACCTTTGACCTGAAAGCTCCTACTTTCCGACACAAAAAATACTCTCAGTATAAGGCTCAGAGAAAGAAAATGCCTGAAGAACTGGCAATGCAGATGCCTGTTCTTAAAGAAATATTAAAGGCGATGAACATAAAAATTTATGAAAAAGAGGGTTACGAGGCGGATGATATCATAGGTACCGTAAGCCGTATTTGTGATGAAAAAGGTGTTGAGTGCTATATTCTCACAGGCGACAAGGACGATTTGCAGCTTGCATCAAAGGCCACCAAGGTTCTCCTTACTGTAACCACTATGGGCGCAACAGGCACAACCACATACGACGAAGATGCAGTCTTTGAGAAATACGGAGTAACACCAAAAGAATTTATAGATGTAAAAGGACTTATGGGCGATTCTTCCGACAACGTGCCCGGAGTGAGCGGAATAGGCGAAAAATCTGCCTTTACCTATATAAAAGAGTTTAAAAGCATTGAAAATCTCTA
>JAZUPR010000146.1:0-5044 GCA_045605285.1 Clostridia bacterium
TTTGAAGAAGGTCTTGTAGGTGCACAGTTTGACAAGGAAGTAGAAGTAAATGTAACTTTCCCTGCAGAATATCACAGCGATGAGCTTAAAGGCAAAGATGCTACATTCAAAGTAACAGTAAAAGAAATCACAGAAAAAGAACTTCCTGAGCTTAACGATGATTTTGCTAAGGATGTATCTGAGTTTGATACATTTGAAGAATATAAAAATGACATTAAGTCCAAAATGGACAAAATGAATGAAGACAGAACAAAAGCAGAATATGAAAACAATGTACTTGCTGAAATAACAAAAAATGCTACTGTAGATATTCCTGATTGCATGATAGAATCAAGACTTAACGATATGCTCAGAGATTTTGATTACAGACTCTCTTCACAGGGCATGAAGCTTGAACAGTATATGCAGATGACAGGTATGACTGTTGATGCTTTCAAAGAGCAGTTTAAAGATCAGGCTGCAGAACAGGTTAAGATGAATCTTACACTTGAAGCTATTGCAAAAGCAGAAAATGTAGAGGTTACTGATGCTGATGTTGATGCTGAAATGGGAAAAATGGCTGAAGCTTATGGCATGGAACTTGATAAAATAAAAACTCTTATGGGCGAGTATGAAAAAGAAAGCCTTGTAGCTGAACTTAAATCAAGAAAAGCAATTGAGCTTGTAACAGGCGCAGCTAAAGAGAAGAAAGCAGCTGCTAAAAAGACAACTGCAAAAAAAGCAGACGATGCTGAAAGCGCAGAAAAAAAACCTGCAGCTAAGAAAACAACTGCAAAAAAAGCAACTGATGAAAAAGTAACTGAAAAGAAAACTGCTGCTAAATCAACTGCAAAAAAGACTACTAAGAAAAAAGCTGATTCAGAAGAAAAATAATTACAACAGATATGTTACCAAGCAAGGGTTTTTCCATTGCTTGGTAACTATTTTTCAATTTACGATAAATACATTATATATAAAGAATAGGAGGCATTATTATGAGTTTAGTACCTATGGTAATTGAACAGACTAACCGAGGAGAAAGATCGTTTGATATTTATTCCAGATTGCTCAAAGACCGTATCATATTTTTAGATGGTGAGGTCAATGATGCATCTGCAAGTGTAATTGTAGCACAGTTGTTGTTCTTAGAGGGAGAAGATCCCGATAAAGATATAAGTCTTTATATCAACAGCCCCGGTGGCTCTGTGTCAGCAGGAATGGCTATATATGACACTATGCAGTATATAAAATGCGATGTATCTACCATCTGCATGGGTATGGCTGCATCAATGGGAGCATTTCTTCTTGCTGCAGGCGAAAAAGGAAAGAGATTTGCTCTTCCTAACAGTGAAATAATGATTCATCAGCCTCTCGGCGGAATGCAGGGACAAGCAACAGATATGAAAATCCATGCAGACCATATTATTGCAACTAAAGAAAAACTCAACAGAATACTCAGCGAAAGATGTAATCAGCCTTATGAAAAAATCGTTGCTGATACAGACAGAGATAATTTCCTTTCTGCTATGCAGGCAAAGGAATACGGTCTTATTGATGAGGTAATTGAGAAGAGAAAATAAGGAGTGCATTCAATGAGCAATAAAGATATTGATATCATTACCTGTTCCTTTTGCGGAAAAAGACAGGATATGGTTGAACGCATGATAGCAGGGCCTGATGCAGGAATCTATATATGTAATGAATGTATAGAAATATGCAATGATATTTTAAATAATGAATATGACGATTATATTCCCGAAGAAACACCGAGAGAGATTTCCTCTCTTCCGAAACCCAAGGATATAAAAGCTGCTCTTGATGAATATGTGGTAGGACAGGACAGGGCAAAAAAGAGCCTTGCCATATCTGTGTATAACCACTATAAGAGAATTAACAAGGCAAATGAGCCTGGTGATGTAGAAATACAAAAAAGCAATATCATGCTTTTAGGACCTACAGGCTCAGGAAAAACACTTCTTGCTCAGACTCTTGCAAAAATCATTGATGTACCATTCGCTATTGCCGATGCCACATCTCTCACAGAGGCAGGTTATGTCGGTGAAGATGTAGAAAATATTCTTTTAAAGCTTATTCAGGCTGCAGATTACAATATAGAACGAGCAGAAAAAGGAATTATTTATATTGACGAAATAGACAAAATCTCCAGAAAAGGAGAAAATATGTCAATAACCCGTGATGTAAGCGGCGAGGGTGTTCAACAGGCACTTTTAAAAATTCTTGAGGGAACTGTTGCATCTGTTCCGCCACAGGGTGGCAGAAAACATCCGCAACAGGAGTGTATACAGATAGATACCACCAATATACTTTTTATATGCGGCGGAGCTTTCGACGGTATTGAAAAGATAATAGAACAGAGAGTAGGGAAAAAATCTCTTGGCTTTGGTGCGGAGATTGCATCAAAAAATGAAAAATCCATTGGAGATATAATAAAGCAGGTTCAGCCGCAGGATTTGATGAAATATGGTCTTATTCCTGAATTTATAGGCAGATTAAGCGTTGTTGTTACACTTGACAACCTTGATAAAGATGCGCTCATAAAAATTCTCACAGAGCCTAAAAATGCTCTTACAAAGCAGTATAAAAAACTTCTTCTTCTCGATGAAGTAGAACTTGAATTTGAAAAGAGTGCACTGGAATCTGTTGCACAAAAAGCAATAGAGAGAAAGACAGGCGCAAGAGGTCTCCGTGCCATTATGGAAGAGACCATGAGCGATATTATGTATGAGGCACCGTCAGACCCTATGCTGAAAAAATGTGTAATTACAAAGGATATGGTTGACGGCAAGAAGGCTTCTCTTTCCAAGGTGAGCGTAAAGCCAAAATCAAAGGCGGTATCGGCTCCTGTAAAAAAAGATGCTTAAAAGGTTAGCAGTATCAGAAAATGTCTCTGATACTGCTAATTTTGAAAGAAGGTATATGATGCAAAAGAAAAAAACATTTCACATACCTGTTTTTGTACCCCATAAGGGATGTCCCCATGATTGTATTTTTTGTAATCAAAAAAAAATAACAGGACAGGATGAAGAAGTGCATATAAGTGATATAGAAAAAATTGTCGATGAGCACCTATCTTCAATTCTTTCCCGCGTTTCAAGAGAAAAAGCCTATATTGAAATAGCCTTTTTCGGCGGGAGCTTTACAGGGATAGAGATTGAACGCCAAAAGGAGCTTTTGTCCATAGCAAATAGATATCTTAAAGATGGAAAAATAGAAGGGATACGTTGTTCTACACGTCCCGATTATATAAATGATGATATTTTAGAAATGGTAAAATCCTATGGAATGTCAGTTATAGAATTAGGTGTTCAGTCTACAGACGAAGATGTTCTTTTAGCATCAAACAGAGGTCATTCATATGAACAGGTAGTTAAAGCCTGTAAATTGATAAAAAGCTATGATATATCCCTTGGACTTCAGATGATGACAGGACTTCCTGGTGATACATTTGAAAAATCAGTAAAAACAGCACAGGATTTAATTTCTCTTAATCCATCCTGTGTCAGAATATACCCAACTCTTGTTATGGAAAATACAGGCCTGTATGAGATGTATAAAACTGGAATTTATTCTCCGTTTTCTTTAAATGAAACTTTGGATTTGTGCTGTGAACTTGTAAAAATGTTTTATTCTGAGGGTATTGATGTTATAAGAATTGGTCTTCAGACAACTGATAATATAAATAAAGACACAGTAATAGGACCGTATCATCCTGCTATTGCAGAGCTTATACAGGGTAGACTTGTAAGAGATGTCATAGAGAAAAACGCAGATTTAACCTCTAGCATTATAAACCTTACAGTAAATAAATCTATGGTATCATCTGCATCAGGTCATAACAGGGAAAATAAAAAGTATTTTAAAGAAAAATATGATACAGATATTAAAATTGTGATAAGCGATATGCTATCACGTGATTATGTGGTTTTAGATAATAAGAAGTATAATATATACGGTTAGTTTCAGGAGAAAAATATGAATTATAATTACCACACGCATACCTACAGATGTTCTCATGCCACAGGGTCTGAGGAAGAATATATAAATAGAGCCATTGATTGTGGTATTAAACATATGGGATTTTCAGAGCATATACCCCTTGTTCTTTCAGATGGTACTCAGTCCTTTTACAGATTGCCCATGGAAGAAGTAAAAGATTATTTTAATGTTATAAAATATCTCAAGGAAAAATATAAAGATAAAATAAATATAAATATTGGTTTTGAGATGGAATATTACAAAGATTGTTTTCATGTTATGTATAACACTGCAAAAGAATCCGGAGCTGAATATCTTATTCTCGGCCAGCATTGCCATATCCCCGAAAACACCCCCGGTGCAGTATATTCTACAAGCGGGACTGATAGCGAGGAAATCTTATCCTCTCACGTAGAGTCTGTAGTAGAGGCAATAAAAACCGGTGTGTTTACTTATGTGGCTCATCCGGATATATTTCTCTTCCTTGGAGATAGGAATGTCTTAAGAGAACAATGGAGAAAAATTGCTGTAGCTTCAAGGATGTATAACACACCGCTGGAGATAAATTTTCTTGGTATAAGACAAGGCAGACCTTATCCTGATGAAATGTTCTGGGAACTTGCAGGAGAGGAAAAATCGCCTGTTACATTTGGCTTTGATTCCCACGATGTTTTAAACGCTTGTGATGAAAAATCTTTGCCAGTTGCAAAAAAACTGGTTGAAAAATATAACCTTAACTATATAGGAAAACCGGTTCTTAAACCGTTAAAATAAGAAAAGAACGCTATACGCGTTCTTTTCTTATTTGTTATTAAGATGTTTTTCTAAAATCTCTGCTGCATCGCCCACAAATCTTGCACAGGGGCGGATTTTGTAATATTCTTCGTTTCTTTCCTGCGGTTTGTGACCGCCGTCAACCTTTAATCCTTGGAGGAGCTCTGAGCAAATTATGGTTTCGTTTCTTTCTTTAAATGAATTTGCAAGGTTTTGCACTTTCATATAAAGTTCTTCTTTTTCCTTGTTGGCATCCGGACAATCATATCCCTCTATCATTCCCAGTACCATAAAC
>JAZUPR010000147.1:0-9490 GCA_045605285.1 Clostridia bacterium
AAGAGAGAGACTATGACAACATAGACGCCCTTATAACAAATAAAAAAAATCTTCCTCTTGTAATACACACGGCAGATTGGGGGCCTGTGTCTTTTACAGATTCTAAAAATAAGGCAATCGGGAACGCCCACTGCGGATGGAGAGGCACTTATGGGGAACTGGCAAAGAAAACTCTTTTAGAAATGTCAAAAGAATATGGAACTAACGCGAAAGATGTTGTAGTTACCATAGGCCCTTGTATCTGCAAAGACTGCTATGAGGTGTCGGAGGATTTGTATCTTGATTTTAAAGAAAAATTTCAGTATGAAAATTGCATCATTAAAGAAAACAACAAATTCTATCTTGACCTTGCAAATATAAACAAGAATATTCTCATAGATTCAGGGATAAAAGAAGAAAATATTTCTGTGTGCGATTTGTGTACTTGCTGCAACACAGATGATTTGTTTTCACACAGAGGTCAGGGCGGCATGCGAGGGATACTTTCATCTGTGATTTCACTTATTTAAAAAAAGCCCCTTGGGGCTTTTTTTTAAGATGAATAATCCTCTATCAGAGAGCATATTTCGGTATATGATGATTTTAGGATTCCTGATTGAAGATTTTCACGGTCGGTTTTTCTTAGGAATTTTGGGTTTATGTCGAGAGCTTTAATTTTTTCTCTGTATCCGTTTTCATAGATTTCGTACACATAGACATTGTCATTTTCAGATTGTATCATATATCCGGAAATAGCCGAATTTGACACATATTCTTTGCTCTTTTGCCCCAAAGCCTGCGAAATGTTTTCACTTTCAGTCTCGTAAACCGAGGGAGTGTCATCGGAAAGATTTGTTTTAATTTTTTCCTTGTTTGTATCCGTGGTTGTGAAATAAAATAAAAATGGCATAATAAAAATCAGGGAAGATGCCAGAATAATTGCATAGGATAATTTTTTCATATAGACATTCCTTTTGTTTTTTCTTATTTTGTGTAATAAAAATTTAATTATTCGTAAAACAAATTTAATACACTTTTGGAAAATATTATGATATACTTAAGATGTAATATAGCATTATGATTATACTCCTAAGAAGGAGGAGATAATTTTGGATAAGCTTGACAGCATAAGACAACGCCAGAGCTCTTCCGGAAAGGCAAACAGCTCCGGCAAAGGAAGAGGGAAAAATTCAAGAAAGAAAAAAGCCAGGGCAAGGCTGATGTTCAAAACTGCTGCTATAGGTGCAGTTTTATTTGTCGTTATTATGAGTGCCACTGTTATATGGGCAACCTGGGGAATGGATTTTGATTTTGCCGATTCCTTTAATAAGTACGGAATGTCTCTGTCCAGTATGGTTTATTATACAGATGACGATGGCAATCTTGTGCCCTACGAGAGGCTCATTGCCGATGAAAACAGGATTTGGGTGGATTTTGAAAAAATTCCCGAAACCATGAAAAATGCCTTTGTTGCCATTGAAGACCAGAGGTTCTATAAGCATGGCGGAGTAGATATAAGGCGTACATTGGGAGCTGTAATGAATGTGGTGTTCAAAGGCGATTCGAGCTATGGAGGAAGCACCATTACACAACAGCTTGTAAAAAATATTACTCAGGACAAAGAGAGAAGCAAGGCCAGAAAAATCAGAGAAATGGTAAGGGCAATAATCCTTGAAACAAAGATAGACAAGGATGAAATTTTAGAGCTTTATATGAACTCTATATACCTTGGCCATGGTGCAAACGGTGTTCAGGCGGCGTCGCATATTTACTTTGATAAAGATGTATCGGAGCTTTCTCTTGTTGAATGTGCGGCTATTGCGGGAATTACACAGCATCCGTCAACCTATGACCCTATGATTAATCCCGAGGGCAATAAAGAAAAAAGACAGCTTGTGCTCGACAAGATGCTCGAGCTTAAATATATAGACAAAGAGCAATACGAAGAGGCGTCAAATGCCGAGCTTAAGCTTAGTGCAGATAATAGCGGGGATATTGCACAATCATATTTTGTAGACTGCCTCTTTGAAGAACTTTTGTATGACCTTATAAACGTTAAGGGCTATACATCAAATTATGCCACAAACCTTATATACAACGGTGGTTTGAAGATTGTGGGAACTGTTGACCCGAACGTTCAGTCCGCTATGGAAGATGTATATGAAAACGGAAACGGGTTTCCTGTGTTCTATGGCGAAGCACCCGAGTCTGCAATGATTGTTACAGAACCGTCTACAGGACAGATAAAAGGCATTGTAGGCGGCAAAGGCAAGAAACATGGGGCCAGAGTTTTAAACCGTGCTACTCAGACCAAGCGTCAGCCCGGCTCGACCATAAAGCCTATTGCGGTATATGGCCCTGCTATTGACACGGGTGTTATCACTCTTGCTACAAGCGTGGAAAATTCCCCGTTAAATCTTGATGGTTGGGAGCCTAAAAATGCAAACAAAAAATTTACTCCGCCTGTGTCTATAAGAACAGCGGTAGCAAGTTCGCTTAATCTTCCTGCTATAAGAGTTCTGGAAGAACTCGGACTTGACAAATCATTTGAGTATATGACAGAAAGACTCCACTTAGGACTTATAAAGTCCAAGAGAACAGATACAGGAATTGCATCAGACAAGGGCTATGCACCTCTTGCTCTTGGCGGACTTACAGAGGGTATCACCGTAAGCGAGATGAATGCCGCTTATGCAACCTTTGCCAACAAGGGAATTTATATAAGCCCTACATCTTATACAAAGGTGTATGATTCGTCAGGCAATATAATTTTAAGTAAAGTCCCTGAGAGAAATCAGGCTTTCTCTGAAGAAACTGCATTTATAATGTCACAGCTTTTAAAAGGTGTTGTAACAAGCGGTACTGCTGCGGGCAGCACCATAAGCGGTATGGACACCTGCGGAAAAACAGGTTCTGCCGATGATAACAAAGACAGATGGTTTGTAGGATATACTCCATATTACTCCGCTGCTGTATGGGTAGGCTATGACGAGCCGAGAGTTATTTCATACGGTGGTGTAAATCCTGCACTGACAATCTGGAGAAGTGTAATGAATAAAATTCATAAAGAGCTTCCGGGGAAAACATTCTCCCAGCCTGAGGCTGTAAAGAGAGCTTATGCCTGCAGCGTGAATCCTAAATTTGCAACATCGGTCTGTACAGGTGTTACAGATTTTATAAATACAAATATCATTACCGGATACTGCTCGGGCGACCATTCAAATACAATCGGTACACCCGGCATTCTTGAGGAAGAAGAGGAAGAGAAGGAACCGACAGAAGAAGGGGAAAACCCCGAAGGAGAAGAGGACTCTCCAGAGAACGGAGAAAGCACTCCGGAAAACAACACAGACACTCAGAATGGGGAGACGTCAACTTTGCCTGAAAGTGCGGGAGAGTCAGGCGGGGCAGCAAGTCAGGAACAATCTCAATCTGAGGAAAATTAACTGTTGACAAAGGAAAATTTTGTGATATAATCTAAAGTAATAAGGGAGCTCGTATAACGGGCTGAGAGGACAATGTTATTGTCGACCTGTAACCTGATTTGGATAATGCCAACGTAGGGAAATAATTATTTTATTGTTTCGGCGCATCTAATATCAGATGCGCCATTTTTGTTGTATTATCCAACTATTATTTAAAGGAGTTGGTAAATATGAAATCAAAAAAAATCGTAATCTCTGCAATGCTTATTGCACTTGCAACCGTGCTGTCTCTTGTGCAGCCGTTTCAACTGCCCTTTGGAGGGGGCATAACTGTGGCATCCATGATGCCTGTGATTATTCTGTCTTACATATTCGGTGTAAGGTGGGGGCTGTTTTCAGCATTTGTTTATTCACTTTTGCAAATAGCTCTTGGCATCAGGACAGTATCTGCCTTTTTTATGCCGGGTGATGAGCAAATGGCACTCCTTGCCGCAATCTGTGTTTGTCTTCTTGACTATGTGGTTGCGTACACTCTTCTGGGCTTTGGAGGAATCTTTAAAGGAAGATTTAAAAATGACAGCATCAGTCTTATTTTTGGTTCACTCTTAGCCACAGCATTAAGATATATTACACATATTGTTTCTGGAGCGATATTTTTTGGCGCATGGGCAGAATGGTTTTTTACACAGGACGGATTTTATTCTGTCGGCAATATGATAATGGACACCTTTTCTGGTGCAGGACTTTCCATAATGTATTCAATTTTTTATAATGGACTATATATGGTTCCGGAAATTATCATTACTGCGTTTGTTAGCCCATTTGTATATAAGATGCTGAAAAAGAGTAATAATATATAAAAAAGAAATATTTGTAGGGAACGACCTGTGTGTCGTTCCTTATTTTTTTAAAACTTTGTTTCAAATATAGACTTTTTTGTTTATATGTGATATACTTTTTTCATATAACAAAAAAGGAAGGTAATATATTATGAAAAGGCTTTTGATTTGCCTTTTGGCATTCACATTTATTTTTTCGACTGTGTGCACACAGACCTTTGCACAAGACGATATAACTGTGCTCGTTGACGGAAATGCAGTAGAGTTTGATGTTGCGCCCGTTATAAATGACGGAAGAACTCTTGTACCGGTTCGCGCCATATTTGAGGCTATTGGTGCAAAAGTTTCTTGGGATGGTGCCACAAAAACAGTTTATTCCGACATGAATGACACAAAAATCAGCCTTAAGATAAATGATAATATTCTCTCTAAAAACGGGGAAAACATTACCCTCGATGTTCCGGCAAAGCTTATAAATGACAGAACTATGGTGCCTGTAAGAGCTATCAGCGAAGCATACGGATGTTATGTTTTCTGGAACGGGAAGAACAGAACAGTTGTTGTAATTACAGATCCTGATAATGTAGAGATTGCCAAAATCAATGGAGAGAGCATCTCCGTTGCATATTTCAATTACTGCCTGTACCAGATAGAATCATACGCAGCACAGTCCTTTAACTGCTCCTTGCAGGACATAAAAAACATGTGGGGAACAAGTCTTGACGGCACATCCTTTGGTGAGTACATAGTAGATATGACCATTGACCATATTGCACTTTTAAAATCCACTACCCAGTATGCAGGAAATAACAGGGTTACTCTTACCGGGGATGAGATGGACTATGTAGACGGAATTATTAGCTCTATAGAAAATGAACTCGGAAGTAAAGAGGCACTTGAAGAATATATGGCAATGTGTGGCTCTACTCCAAAAGCCGCATATGATTATTATACAGAAAATGCATATTTGAATAAGATTTATGAAGTATTCGGAAAGGAAATCAAAGCGTCTGATAAGGAAGTCAAAAAATTCCTTGATGAAAAATATGTAAGAGCAAAACATATTCTTTTTGCAACATCAGGGCTTTCTCCCGAAGAGGCAGAAGCAAAGAAAAAAATTGCTGAAGAAACTCTCAAAAAATTAAAATCAGGTTCAAACTTTGATAAAATGCTCCAGACATACGGAGAAGACCCAGGAATGACAGCAAATCCTAACGGATATCTTTTCACAAAGGGCGAAATGGTGGCAGAATTTGAAAAGGCTGCCTTTAATCTTGGGGTTGGTCAATTGAGCCAGATTGTTGAAACAGAATACGGATATCATATAATAAAAAGGGTTGCTCCAAATTATACTGCAGACGAGTTAAAAGGAGCAGGGCAGATGCTTGTTGACGATAAGGTAAATTCCAAAGTGGTTGATATCAAAAACAAATCCCAAATATCACTTGCACAGAGCCTTGTTGATTTGGTTGTTCCTGTAGGCATCTGACAAAAACACAGTTACATAATCAAATGATTTACGATATTTTTGAACCTTTAAAGAAAAATTTATGTTAAATACACAAGGCTCGACTTACCTGTTGTTCCTGAAGGTGCACAAAAAAAGATTTAAGCAAATTAATCGAATATGTAACAAAGATTTATGAAAGCATAGAATAACAAATAAAATTTTAAAAACAGACTGTAATTATACAGTCTGTTTTTTGTTTTTAGAGTAATCACTTTTTGCCACAAAAACGGATAAAATTAAAAATGGAAACACAAATAACTATAAGAAAGGACAAAAAAATGAATGTATTTAAGAAAAAAGTAAATGAAAAATATGTTTATTCATCGGGCAAAATCACGTCAGAGGATGTTGAAAGAGCCACCAGAATTTTGTCAGAGTATAAGTCGGGAAAGACAAATCTAGAAAGAAGAATTGTCGAAAATGAAAAATGGTGGAAAATGCAGCATTGGGACCTTATAAGAAAAAAAGACTCTCAGGACCCCGAACCTGCATCGGCGTGGCTTTTTAACTCCATAGCCAACAAGCATGCCGATGCTATGGACAGCTTCCCTGAGCCTGTGGTTCTCCCAAGGGAAAAAGGAGACTCAGATTGTGCCAAAGTTATTTCGTCCATTCTACCTGTTGTTCTGGAAAGAAATGATTTTGAGAAAATTTATTCTGATGTCTGGTGGTATAAGCTAAAGACTGGTACAGGCTGTTATGGCGTTTTTTGGAACAATAACCTTGAAAACGGCAGAGGTGATATTGATATAAAGCAGATTGATATTCTTAACTTCTTCTGGGAGAGTGGAATAAAGGATATTCAAAAAAGCAGAAATATCTTTACCGTGGAGCTTGTGGATAATGATGTTATTGTTTCAAACTATCCAGATTTAAAAGGAAAGCTTTCAGGAAGTAATATTGATGTTGCACAGTATCTGTATGACGATACTGTTGATACTTCAAATAAAAGTGCGGTTGTGGACTGGTACTACAAGGTAAGAGTAAATAACAGGGAAATTGTTCATTATTGCAAGTTTGTCAATAACCACGTGCTTTATGCATCAGAAAATGACCCTTACTACTCAAAGAGGGGATTTTACGACCACGGATTGTATCCCTTTGTATTTGATGTTCTCTATGTAGAAGAGGGTACACCCTGCGGATTTGGCTACATAGACATTATGAAAGATGTTCAGCTCTATATTGATAAGCTCAATCAGATAATTATAAAAAATACTATGCAGGCGGGCAGACGAAGATTTTTTATATCTGATAACACAGGCATAAACGAAGAAGAGTTTGCAGATTGGTCAAGAGAATTTGTACACGTTGCAGGAAATATTGATGACAGAAATTTAAGGGAAATCACCGTTTCTCAGCTTGATTCGGGAGTTGTAAATCTTCTCAACCAAAAAATAAGCGAGCTTAAAGAAATCAGCGGAAACAGAGATGTGTCCACAGGCTCGTCTGTAAACGGTGTAACAGCGGCAAGCGCCATAGCCGCGCTTCAGGAGGCAGGCAGCAAGCTCTCAAGAGATATGATAACAGGCTCTTACAGGGCGTTTAAAGCTATAAATTATCTTATTATTGAGCTTATGCGACAGTTCTATGATGATTCCCGCTATTTCAGAATTCGAGGAGACGGCGGAGAAACAGATTTTATAGAATTTATGGGAGATGATGCATTTTCGGGAAGACCTGTTTTTGATATAGAGGTCATTTCTCAGAAAAAATCTCCATTTTCAAAAACCGTTCAGAACGAAATGGCAAAAGAGCTTTATGCAGCAGGACTTTTTGACCCCAAAAATGCCGAGCAGGCAATAATATGTCTTGAAATGATGGACTTTGAGGGGAAAAACATTGTTATGGAAAAGGTCAGAAAAAACATAGAAGAAAACAGGCAGATTGAAGAGCTTCAACAGGAGATGGCAAAAATGGCAGAGCTTATTGAATACGCCTATGGTTCTATGGGCGAAAAATCATCAACTAAAAAAGCTGCAGGCAAGAGCGGTAACGCAAACGAAATTATGAAAAAAGCTTATAACAGCCAGCTTCTCGGAAAAGAGAGACTTGCGGCTGCAAATGAGTCTCTAATTAAGTTTTAAGGAGGTGTTTTTATGACAAAAATAAAATATAAAATCGGTCAACGCACAGAGGTGACTATGTCAGGGCACGCTCTCGCAGAGCGTGAGGATGGGCACGACCTGTGCTGTGCAGCTGCATCTATGCTAGCTTACACTCTTATGAAAGCAATTGATGATCTTCCGTTAAAGGACAAGGTCATATGCTTTAGCGATGGTTTTGCACATGTGAGTTTTTCTTCAAAAGGGAAAAAAGCACGTCAGGCAGAATCTGCTGTAAAAGCGGTGATTGGTGGATTTCACCTTTTAAAAAGAGAGTATCCTCATAATATCAGCATCATATTAAAAGAGGAGGAAGAGTAATGCATAAATATATAATCAATCTTAAAAATGGGGTAGAAGGTGCAGGTCCGTGTGTAAACAAATACAATCAGAATTTTGATGCCATAAGATTTTTTATAGATGATAGTAAGGATTTTTCTACCTGTTCTTTTGCGGTTGTGGTTTCTGCATTTGATGATGTATGTATGATATCAGAAGATGGTGAAAAATTATCCAGAGGAACAGAAGATGAAAAAACATATCTTGACTGGACTCTTGGCTCAGAAGTCACAAGTGCTGACGGTGTGGTTATATATCAGGTGGTTGCATACAGGTCGGGAGAAAACGGAACTGTTGATGCAATCTGGTATTCACCTGAGGGAAGAATATTTGTTGGGGACAGTATAGACACAACTGAGTATGAGGCGTCTCAGATTGGATCTGAGCCCGGCATACTTATGCAGATTCTTTCCAATATATCTCTTTGCAAAGAAAATACTGATAGTAACAGAGAGAGTATTGAGTCTCTTTCTGAAACTGTTTCAGAGCACGGGGATATGATTGAAGATAATGAGAAGAGAATAGAGAAAAATGAAAATGACATTAAAGATATGGAGTATGATATTTCAAGCATATCTGACAGTGTGTCAGAACATAAAACACTTATCACAAAAAATCAGAGTGACATAAATGGTATAAATGCTCAGGTGTCTAATATTTCTCTTCGATTGTCTGTTGAGGAAGAACTTACCCAAAAAAATGCACAGGAAATATCGGGCAATACACAATCGATAGCGGAGAATAAGGAGGATATATCTCTTGTTAATTCTCAGGTTAATCTGGTAAAGCAGGAGCTTTCTGAAGTAAATAACTCTTTGGAAATTATAAGCAGTGATTTAAGCGGTGTTGAATATGATGTTACCAGAATAAAAAAAGATCTATCAGATTGTCTTGATGATGTTTCAAAAAATGAGGATGATATTTCTTCGTGCAAAGAAAGGGAAGATGTGCTTGAAGAACAGATTATGCAGGTAAATATTATTGCCGGTGCAAATAAATCTGCGATAAATGCACATAATTCTGATATCAGTAATCCTCACAGAGTTACAGCATCTCAGGTTGGACTTGGCAATGTGAATAATACATCTGATATGGATAAGCCCTTGTCCAATGCTGCAAAAGAGGCACTTGATAATATTTCAGTCAAAATTGATAGTCTTGGAGACAGACTTTTCCATTCCAAAAGCGAAAGCCTTGATTACTACAACGAGGAGCGTATTACATTTCCTTATCAGAACAAGTCTCTTAATACAGACGGAAAAATGGTGGATTATAACGGGTATGAGGTTACAG
>JAZUPR010000148.1:0-24119 GCA_045605285.1 Clostridia bacterium
ATAACAAAATAGAGGTAACTTATGAGAAAAGCAAAAAACTATAATTACTCAGATCTTGACTTTATACTTCTTGCAATATCTGTCATATGTGCTGCATTTGGGCTCCTCATGATAAGCAGTGCAGTAAAATCTATGGATGGCGGAACAAAATATCTGATTATTCAATCAATAGGAATTATACTTGGAATACTTTGTATGTTTATTGTTGCATCAATTGATTACGAAAATTTCGGAAATATGACACGTATAATTTACATTGGTTGCATATTACTTCTGCTCACTGTACTCATTGTGGGCACAGGAAAAGAAGAGGTAGGCAGTAAAAGTTGGATTCGTTTTGGTCCGATAGGATTTCAACCTGCAGAATTTGTAAAAATAGGTTTTATAATTACGTTTTCAAAACACGCATCAAATGTACAGGATGATATAAATAATCCAAAAAACATAATTCAGCTATGTCTGCATGCAGGTATAATCCTTGGTCTTATACTGCTTCAGCCTGACTTTGGAACAGCAATGGTCTTTGTATCAATATTTGTAGGTATATTATTTGTATCAGGAATTTCATGGAAATACATTCTCACAGCCTTTGGGTCAGTTTGTGCAGCAATTCCGCTTATGTGGTTTTTTGTTCTTAAGGAATATCAGAAAAACCGAGTAAGAGTATTTCTCAATCCTGAGAGCGACCCGCTTGGTTCAGGCTACCATGTAATCCAATCAAAAATAGCCATAGGGTCAGGACAGATTTTCGGCAAAGGTTTGTATCACGGTACACAGACTCAGCTTGGATATCTTCCTGTAAAACACACTGACTTTATATATTCAGTAATCGGCGAAGAACTAGGATTAATAGGTTGTATAATTGCAGCAGCACTTCTTTTTGGACTCGTGTTCAGATGTATATTTGATTCACGAATGTCAAAAAATCAGTTTAGTTCAAATATATGTATCGGTGTTGCATGCATGTTTTTGGCACATATTTTTGAAAACATAGGAATGTGTATAGGTCTTATGCCTGTAACAGGAATTCCTCTCCCGTTTTTCAGTTACGGAGGTTCCTCTGTTATAACAAACTTTGTGGCAATAGGACTTGTAATGAGCACGTATATGCGGCGAAAATTTATATCTTTTAATGCATAAAAGAAAAATCCTGAAACTTTTGTTTCAGGATTTTTTATGTTTTATTGTGAAATAACAAGATTGCGTTATCGGGTCAGGTTCTTATTTCCAGCAATCTACATCATGAGGTAAACAAATGTCTTTAACTTTAAATTCAGGTTCTTCACCCATCTTGACTTTCTTTTCATAATCCTTTAATGCCCTCAGAGCATATTTGCCAAGATATAAGATAACAGGTATATTTATTATTGCCATGCCGCCCATGGTAACATCTGCTATACCCCATAATAAGTCAGCACTAAGACCTGAACCTATAAAAATGACAAGTGATGCCAATATATAATATACAGATAATATGGTTTTGCCAGGTTTTTTCTTAAGCATAAAAAACAGACTTTGGTCAACATAATAAAGATTTCCCAAAAGAGTTGTAAATGCAAAAAGAATCATTGCTATTGTTATAAATAATGGGCCAAAACCTCCCAGAACAGATTCCAAAGCCATCTGCACATAAGGAGCGCCCGAAATTTCTGCTGTTGGTTCAACTCCTGAGCAAAGGCACATAAAAGCTGTTGCAGAACAAACTAAAATCGTGTCAAGGAAAACTGATAGTATCTGCACAAGACCTTGCTTAACAGGATGAGAAACCTCGGCAGTTGCAGATGCATTTGGAGCCGAACCCACACCGGCCTCATTACTGAACAAACCTCTTTTTATTCCATACATCACACAAGAACCGCTAAAACCTGCAAAAATTGCTTTCACATCAAAAGCTTCTTTAAATATTCTTGAAAAAACATAAGGAAGAGTTGATGCATTGATTATCATTATAAACAAAGCTACAGCAATATACAGTACACCCATTACAGGAACAAGCAGACTGGTTATTTTTATAATTCTCTTTCCACCGCCAAAAAGGCAATAGCATACAAGTAACGCAAGAATTAATCCTATTACCCACGGGCTTGATTCACTATTATAAAACCCGTATGGTGAAAAAGTAGATTGAAGATTATATGATGCAAGCATATTGAAACCAAATCCATAAGTAAGAATAAGGAATACAGAAAATATTATGGCAATTAATCTTGATTTTAATGTTGTCTCAATATAATATGCAGGGCCTCCATAAAATCCGTCGGGTCCTTTTCTTTTGTAAATCTGTGCCAGAGTGCTTTCTACAAAAGCTGATGCACCGCCAATTAAAGCTATCACCCACATCCAGAACACAGAGCCGTACCCGCCAAGGCATATTGCTGTGGATACACCAATAATATTTCCTGTGCCGACTCTTGAGGCAGTTGAAACCATAAGAGCCTGAAAAGAAGATACCCCTTTTCCGTCCTTTGGCTTGTCCGTTACTGATTTGATTTGCTGACCGAACAAGCGAAACTGCACAAAGCTTGTGCGAATACTGAAATATAGTCCGCAAACTATCAACATTATTATCAATACATAAGTGTATAATGCATTATTAATATTATTTACAAGATTTTCAATCATATTATTCTCCTGATTTTTAATTTATGTTATTAGTGGTGATGGTGATGGTGGTGATGTCCACAAGATGAACCATGCATTACTGAGCAGTTTTTTTCGTGGCAATGCTCACCCGGCAATTCAAGTTCAAGAGTTGCATGGCATATTCCATGTTCTCTAAGCTCATCTCTTACCTTGTGCTTTATTTCATGACTTTCTTCATCAGTAACAATATGCATTGTTGCATAATTACTGTGACCGTCAATACTTCTTATATGAATATGATGAACATCTTCTACACCGTCTATATTACATAAGTGTTCCCTTATATCTTCTATTTCAATACCATGAGGAATTTTTTCAAGAAACAAATCCAATACTTCTTTTAAATTTTTTATAGCATTTACAAGGATAAACAGAGCAACACCTATTGACATAACAGGGTCTATAACAGATATATCCGTAAACCTCATAATCACAGCGCCAACGAGAACTACCACCCAACCAAGCACATCTTCTACCATGTGAAGATTTACCGCTTTTTGATTAAGAGAATCTCCCTCTTTGGTAAACCATGCAGCAAATAAGTTTACCACAGCACCGACTATGGCAAACACAATCATTCCGTTGTAGTCAATCTCAACAGGGTTAAATATTCTTATAACTGCATTATATATAACTGCACACGAACCAAAAAGTAAAATAAAAGTAGTTATCACGCTGCCGATAACTGAGTATCTTACATAACCGTATGTGTATATTTCATCAGGTTGCTTTTTGCTTTTTCTTTCGAGAATATATGATATTCCTATACTTATAGCATCTCCAATATCATGAATAGCATCTGATATTATGGCAACACTACCTGTAAAAGCACCGCCTATAAATTCAAATATAGAAAAAAAGAAATTCAAAAGAAAAGCAATCAATATATTTTTTTCTGTTTTCAACATTATCATTCCTGTCTGTATATTATTTGCAATCATATTATACATTATATTTAAAATACTGAAAAAAGTCAATTATGGCTTATATATAAATAGCAGACAGTTATAATAACTGTCTGCTAAATTAATATAATAATATTGTTTTTTTATTCCCACTCGATTGTGCCGACGGGCTTTGGTGTAAGGTCTAAGAGCACACGATTTATGCCCTCTACCTCTGATGTAATACGATTTGTAATTTTATGAAGAACATCATAAGGAATTTCTTCTATGGTAGCTGTCATAGCATCAGTTGTGTTCACGGCGCGGATAATTGCAGGCCATCCCTCGTATCTCTTGTCATTACGAACGCCAACACTCTTCATATCAGGCACTGCGATAAAATACTGCCATACAGTCTTGGAAAGACCGCAGATGTCAAATTCTTCACGTAAAATTGCATCTGCCTCACGAAGTGCATGTAGTCTGTCACGGGTGATTGCTCCAAGGCAACGAACACCAAGACCTGGACCTGGGAATGGCTGACGGTCTACCATTTCTGATGGGAGTCCAAGAGCTTTTCCTACAACTCTTACTTCGTCTTTATACAAAAGTTTGATAGGCTCTACAAGCTCAAACTGCATATCTTCAGGAAGTCCGCCAACATTGTGATGTGCTTTTACTCCGTCACTTTCTAATATGTCAGGATAGATTGTACCCTGTGCAAGGAAAGAAATACCCTCAAGTTTTCTCGCCTCTTCATCAAACACTTTGATAAACTCTCCGCCAATAATTTTTCTCTTCTTTTCAGGCTCGCATACACCAGAAAGGAGATCGAGGAAGCGATCTGTAGCATCAATATATATAAGGTTTGCATCAAGCTGATTCTGAAAGACTTCTATAACATTTTCACTTTCGCCTTTACGCATAAGTCCATGGTTTACATGAACACACACAAGCTGCTTTCCAATAGCTTTGATAAGCAATGCAGCAACAACCGAACTGTCTACACCTCCGGATAAAGCAAGAAGGACTTTTTTATCGCCAACCTGTTCTTTAACAAGAGCAACCTGTTCTTTAATAAACTTGTCTGCCAATTCTTTTGTAACAATTCTTTCCATTGTATCAGGTCTCTTATTTGTATCCATAACACGCCTCCGTAAAATAAAATATATATAATTTTATCACATGAAAAATTCATTTTCAAGTATTTATTATTTATTTAATTAAAAAAATTTGTTACATCAATTATTAAGTCTGTCTTGTAGTCAAAAAGCAATACTTTATCTGTAAATTGCTCAAAATGAACATACTTTATAACCGACTTTGCAGGAACATCAAAATAATGAGGAAGATTGTCCTTTTTAAACTCTTCGTTTTTCAAAATCTCATAGCATGTATCTGTAAACTCTCTGGTAATATTTTTCTTACACCACTGGGGCAGATTGTGACTTCTTATATTCTTTAAAAAATCAAATTTCAAAGAGTCTAAGCAATCTACTTGTATGTTTTTTGAAAATTCATAAAGTACATCATACAAATCATATTTAGAAAGAGACTTGTCCATTAATCCCTTGTTTTTAAAAAACATTGAAAGCTCGTAGAACATATCAAAGGAACTTTCATATTGTTTTAAAATCAGATTAATGCTTGTCTCAAAACTACCGCTGTTGTAAAACCTGTCAAAAACAAAGTCAACATCGTGAAGATCTAAAATCTGATCATAAGTAATAAAATCGTTGTTTATTACTTCATAAGGTGAGTTAGACATATAATTATATCCATATTTTTCCTGATTTTGTGTTATATTTGCGCCTTTTAACAATTTTAAAAATCCAAGTTGCAAAACATGCGGTCTCAAGGAAAAAACATCATTAAAAGAATTTTTAAAAGATTCAAAATCTTCAAACGGAAGACCTGCTATAAGGTCTAGATGAATATGTATAGGCGTTTTTTGAAGAAGCTTTATAATATTTTCCCTTAGATTATCCCATGAAATTTTTCTGTTAATCTCGTCCATAGTGCGAGAATTGGTGGTCTGAACGCCTATTTCAAATTGCAAAATATCCTTTGGAGCCTTTGACAAAATGTCTATGATTTCATCGTCAATAAGGTCTCCTGCAAGTTCCATGTGAAATTTTGTACTTTTGGAATTATCTATAATATATTTAAAAATCTCTTTTGTCCGCTTTTTGTTTGCATTAAAGGTCCTGTCCACAAATTTAACAAGCGGAACATTGTGAGAAATGAAAAAATCCAAATCACTCTTCACTCTGTCAAGACTTAAATATCTGACCCTCCCCTTTTCTCCTGACAGACAATATGAACAGGAAAACGGGCAGCCTCTGGAAGATTCATAATATATAATCTTATTTTTATATTCATCTATAGAATCATCATATACAAAAGGAAGCTCATCAAGATTTGCTACTACATCTCTTGGTCTGTTTTTTATAATTTTGTTTTCTTTTCTATATACCAATCCATCAACAGATGACAAATCAATACCATTTTGGAGAGCACCAAAAAGTTTTTTTATTGTAATTTCACCCTCACCCACAACAACTGCATCAACAAAAGGATACTCTTCTAAAGTAGATTTGGCTGTATATGTTACCTCTGGTCCGCCAAGAACTATAAAAATATTTTCATTTGCCTTTTTAATATTTTCGCACAGATTAATTATTTTATCAAAATTCCATATATGGCATGAAAAACAAATAACATCTGCCTTTTCTCTGTAGACAGATGATATAACCGATAAATAATTATCATTTATCGTAAAATCTCTCACCATCACATCAAAATCATCCTTAACCATAGAGTAAAGACATCTGAGTGACAAGCTTGTATGAACATATTTAGAATTTAAAGTTGAAAGTAAAAATTTCATTTTTTATCCTCGTTTTTACAAAAATAACAACCTGTGCAAAAGCTGACTCTGTCGTCAAATATATTTATCAATGTTTCAATTATATCGTTATCAGAAACAGAATATCCATTGTGAACAACAATATTTCTTGGCGAAGCCTCCACCAATGTTGCAATCAATTCATCATACTCAAAAAAATCATTCAGAGTAGAAAGTTCGCACATATATTTATTTTCACGACAGTTGTCATATATATTAAAATTTTCATCATATATATCTGCACTTTTGTCGTCTCTTATATACACGTGTAATGTACCTACCGAGCCATAATTTACTGATGAAAAAAATCTAAGCACACGTATGAAATCCAAATATTCATTCTTTAATATCAGTTCATCAATCTTAATAAGGCACAAATCTTTTATTTCATCTCTTATATCAGACAGAGCAAAATTAAATACTCCTTCAAGATTAATCATACTGCTGGAAGCAGTAATTTTTGAAATATTATTTATATAAATCTTACTGTTGAGACCAAGACAAACCTCATTATAGATAATTTCCTGTTCCTGAGAGTTAAAACCTATCATCTGAGAAAATATACACCTGCTGATGTACTTTTTGATATATGTTTTTATTATAAAATTATATATAAAATCATTTATTTCTTTAAAATCACAAAAATATATATTTACTGATATCAGATTATTATTTTCAGATATATCAAGAGATTTGCTGCCAATTTGCATACAAAACTCATCTTTGTATTCCCTGCCGACAATTAATGTCCGCTGCATCACACACACATCCTTTCCCAATATAGTATGTGTATATGATTATTGTATTATCCTAAGGGAATAATTGTTCCAATGTCTACCAACTCTTTATCAGTTAGACATATGATTTCTACACCATATTTTTCGCAGAATTTTGCAATTTTTTTGCCATCGCTATGATGATATACATTCCCGCAAAAAGCAAGAGTTTTATCATCTAATAGTCCTGATGCACCGCCAATAAATCCATAATCATATCCCGGAAGTGAAATTTCTCCCGATGATATTAGAAGAACATCACAACCGTGTTTTATAAGTTCTTTGTACATTCCCGCGTCAGATGTAATAAATGCCCTGTCACCCACTATGCAGAGATTGCATTTTGAATATCCCTGAGAAACATTTATTTTTTCGAGATAGCAATTATTTATAAATTCTTCATCAGTATATTTAAAATTATGTATTGCAACCTCACTTGTAACAGCTACATTGTAGGCTATGTCTTTTGGATATAACGACTCAAGCTTAGTTTTTCCCATAACAAGATTATCTGAAGATATATATTCTCTGTAATACCCGTAACATTCAGGACAACATATCCATTTGTCCCCTGCTTTAACTATCTGCATATCAGGGTGACAAGATACTGCAGGCGAAACGCTTTTAAGTTTAAAGGACTCTACAAGAGAATACCCAAGGTCAATAAGTCTTTCCTTTGCTTTTTCGGGTGCATCTTGTGAAATTATAAGTTGTTTTTCAGAGTTTTTCATATCGGCAACACACCTTTAGAAAAATTTTTTCATATTATATAATTGTACCGACCATTGGTAATGCAATGGTCGTTTATATAGTTGTGGTGAGAAGTTTTTTCTCACCACAACATCTTTAAAAATCAATCTTCCTTATATTCGTCTTCAAACATATAGATATTGTCAATTTTAAAAATATGTTCTTCTTCATTTGTGTCAATGCATTTTCCGCAGTTATCACATATTTTTCCACTGTCAAGGTCACAGATGTTGCACTCATTACAAAGGTCGCATTCCTTGTTTTCATCAAAAATACATTTTTTCATCATTTCACCTCTGAAAGAACATTTTTTGCTGCCAGAAGTATAGGAAGCTTTGCAGATTCAAAAGTCAATCCACCTTGGAAATATCCAACAAAAGGCGGTCTTATGGGTCCGTCTGCTGAAATTTCAATAGACGAGCCTTGAGTAAATGCACCTGCAGCCATTATAACCTGATCTTCATATCCGGGCATATCCCAGGGGTCTGGGGTTACAAAACTATCTATGGGAGATCCACTCTGAATACCTCTGCAAAAAGCAAGAAGATTTTCCTTTTTATTAAGCTTTACAGATGTTATTATATCTGATCTTTTATCTTTATATGACGGAGTAACTTCAAATCCCATTTCATCAAAAATTGCACTAAGCAATACTCCGCTTTTTATACTCTGTGCAACAATATGTGGCGCCATAAAAAATCCCTGATACATACTTCTGTTATTACCAAGAGTTGCACCACACTCTCTGCCTATACCGGGACAGGTAAGCCTGTATGATACGAGTTCCACATACTCTTTTTTACCTGCAATATACCCTCCGCATCTGGCAAGTCCGCCTCCCGGATTTTTTATAAGAGAGCCTACTATAAGGTCTGCACCTACATCTGTAGGCTCTTTTGTTTCTACAAACTCACCGTAGCAGTTGTCAACAATGCAGATAATATCTTTATTAATAGATTTTACAAAAGTGATGACTTCTCCAAGTTCATCTACAGAAAAAGAATTTCTCCAAGAGTAGCCTTTTGACCTTTGAAGTGCTACAACCTTGACAGATGGGTCAATAGCTTCTTTTAGAGCATCAAAGTCTACCTTATTATCCTTAAGTGCCACCTCTTTGTAATTTACGCCAAATTCTTTCAGAGATCCCATACCCTCTCCGCGAATACCTATTACCTCTTCAAGAGTGTCATAGGGTCTTCCTGTGGCTGCAAGTATGGTGTCTCCTGGACGAAGAACACCAAAATAACAAGCTGCTATAGCCGCTGTACCATTTACGATGTTATGTCTCACAATGGCATCTTCTGCACCAAATGCCTGTGCATATATTTTGTCAAGAGTATCTCTGCCTATGTCGTCATATCCATATCCTGTAGTAGTTCCAAGATGTTCTTCGCTGACTCTGTTGTCGGAAAAAGCACGAAGTACCTTTGCAGTATTATAGTCGCTTATTTTATCTATATCATTAAGATATGGCTGTATTTTATTTAAAGATTTTTCATATATGGAAAGAAGCTCATCTGTTATTCCATAATTGTTTTTTAAAAAATTATTCATCTTTTGTATCCTCTGTCAGTCTATATAATTATCATTTAAAAATCCTGTAATAAGTTTTATGCAGTTGTCAAGGTCTGTTTTATCAACTGTCTCACAGGTAGAATGCATATATCTTAAAGGAACAGACACCGCACCTGTAATAACACCATCTCCTGTTGTATGAATGGAACCTGCATCTGTACCACCAAAGGACAAAACCTCTTTCTGAACAGATATACCAAGAGCTTTTGCGCATTTTTCCATGGCGCGTCTTATTGCAGGATGGCATATCACGGATTTATCCATAATCTTTATCGCAGGGCCTTTTCCAAGGTATACACAGTTATTTTTACAGTTAGGAGTATCTCCTGTGTCTGTAACATCAATTGATACAGAGTAATCTGGATTTATAGAAAAAGCTGCAGTTCTTGCGCCTCTTAAACCAATTTCCTCCTGAACAGAGAACACAAAATATGTGTCATACACAGGTTCAGAACATTTTTTCAAGACATTCATCAATACATATACACCTGCTCTGTTGTCAAGAGACTTGCCGACAAATCTGCATCCTGAAGATATAAACTCTCCGTCAAAAACCGCCACATCACCAATGCTTACCTTTTCTGATGCGGTCTTTTCATCAGTACATCCAATATCAATATACAGCTTTGAAAAATTAAGGTCTTTTTTAATGTCAATGCTGTTTTCATAGCTTATAACACCTATCTGACCATTTGAAAACTTTACTCTGCGATTTAAAATAGTGTTTACATCCACTCCGCCAACAGGGGCAAATCTCAAAAATCCGTTTTCATCTATAAAGGTTACCATCACACCAATTTCGTCGGTGTGAGCACAAAGCATAAGCTTTTTCCCCTTGCCTGATTTATGAACAATGAGGTTTCCCAAGGTGTCAGTATATACTTCGTCGGCAAAGTCTTTTACATAATTTTTTATATAATCTATAATGTTTTCTTCATTTCCTGAAACACCAGATGCTTCTGCAAGGTATTTTAAAAGTTCCATACAAAAACTCCTCCTAATACAATTTAAAACCCGTTTATATCGGTCAATGTGCTTTTAATCAGTTCATATACTGAATCTATGTCGCATAATTTTGCCATTGACACGGGTGAGTGAATATATCTGCACGGAACAGACAAAACACATGTTTTCACACCAGAAAGAGAAGTCTGTATTGCGCCGGCATCATTTCCACCATTGATAGTCTGTTTATACTGAATTTGTATATTGTTTTTTTCTGCAACATCTGCCACAAATTTATTAAGTTTTTTATCCGAATAAGAACCTCTGTCCATAACAGAGATTACAGGACCATTGCCCAATCTTGTGCAATACAGATGTTCCTGTGTAAAAGGTGTGTCTCCTGCTGTGGTTGCCTCAAGAATAAAAGCAATATCTGCCCCTACCCTGTTTGCAACGACTGTTGCTCCGCGAAGACCGACTTCTTCCTGAGTTGTAAAACAAAAATACAAGTCACTTTCAAAGTCATTTTCCATTAATCTTATAAGGTTGTAGCACCCTATCCTGTCGTCAAGTGCTTTTGCCTTTACACAACCGTTTCCCATAAGGCGGTACTCTGAATCAAAGGCAATATAGTCTCCCTTAGCAACATATTTAGAAGCATCTTCATCATCTTTTGCACCAATGTCTATATACATATCATCAAGCTCGACAACCTTTTTTCTTTCCTCGCTCTTTTGAAGATGTACAGCCTTTATCCCCATAACTCCGGAGATTTGTCCGGACTCAGCCTCAACGGTAACTCTTTGTGTAAGGAGAATTCTGTCATCAAAACCGCCAACGGACTTGAATTTAACAAAACCTTCTTTTGTTATATCTGAAACAATAAAGCCAACTTCATCCATGTGTGCACAAATCATAATTTTGTGCTTAGTATTGCCCGTTCCTTTTTTAAACGCTATAATGCTGCCCATAGGGTCAACAGTAATTTCATCACACAGATGGCTGATTTTACTTATTATATATTCTCTTACTCTCTTCTCGTCACCCGAAACACCGTTAATCTGTGTTAATTCTTTCAGCATATACAATCCTCCACTTTCTCAATAGTTGACAAAAATGTGGCAATGGATGATGCAGTAATATTTACATCTTCCAGAGAAACAGTTTCTATCGGTGTATGCATATATCTTAAAGGAATTGAAAAAAGCACAACAGGTATTCCGAATCTTGTAACCTGAACAGACCATGCATCTGTGCCTGTATTGCCTCCGTCAACATCTATCTCATATTTAATATTATTTTCTTTAAGACATTTAATAAGATTTTCCACAAGAACAGGATGAATATTCGGTCCTTTGCTCACTATTGCTCCCGAACCAAAATCATATACATCTTTTGATGCATCAGGGGTTGAGGCATGACAAACATCAATAATAATTGCAAAATCAGAATTTATTGAATACGCACCTGTTTTTGCACCTCTTAAGCCCACTTCCTCCTGAACTGATGCAACAAAATATAGGTCAAATGGAAGTTCAGTAGAACTAAGTCTTTGCATAATATCAATTAAAATAGCAACAGAAGTTCTGTCATCCTGACTTTTTGTACTAATAACATTATTTTTAAGTTCTCTAAATTCTGAGCCAAAAGTTACAACATCACCTATTGAAACAATTTTTTCAATCTCGTCTTTTGAATATCCTGTATCAATATAGAGTTTGTCAAAAGGTACAGTATTCCCCTTTTCAGCAGGAGTGACAACATGAGGCGGTTTTGCACCTATTATTCCGTAAATATCCTTTGTACCATGAACAACAACCTCATTTGCCAGAAGAATTCTTGGGTCAATGCCTCCGACAGGGGTAAAATACAAAAATCCGTCCTTGTCAATATCTGTAACCATCATGCCAATCTCATCCATGTGAGCCTCTATCATCACTTTTTTGGCATCTGAACATTTTGACTTCTTTAAACCAATAATATTTCCAAGATTGTCGTCAATCACCTGATGACAGTATTTTTTGAATATATCTTTTATATCTTTTGTTATGTTCTCTTCATGACCGGAAACACCATCTAACTGTGAAAGTGTTTTTATCAACTCAGAATTGACCATTATATAAATTCCTTTCTTTTAATCTGAAAGATTATTTACTATTTCTTTAAATTTATTTCCTCTGACTTCAAAATTTTTGAACATGTCAAAACTTGCACACGCCGGAGATAAAATTACCGAAATTTTTTCATCACTGGACTTCTTTAAAGCCTTGGCAAGTGCAAATGCACCCTTTATAGCTCCTTCAAAAGACGGCATTTTAAGAATGTTTAAAACCTTTTCTCCGTCTCCATAAGCATTTAATACTGATTTTTCAATCAAATCGGATGTAGCACCGCAAAGAACAAGTGACGAAACCCTGTCTTTTATAACTGCACCAAGTTCATCAAAGCTTAAGTGTTTGTCATATCCGCCGGCAATTAGAACTATTTTTCCCTCGTGTGCCACAAGACCTGCAATAGTTCTTGTAGGTGAAGAACCTATAGAATCATTGTAGAATTCAATTCCGGAAAGTGTTCTTACATACTCCATTCTGTGTGCAACACCGCCGAAATTTCTTGCTACAGTAACTATAGACTCTTTGTCAACAAGACCGTGAACCGCACAAATTGCCGCAAGGTAGTTTTCAAGGTTGTGAACACCGCGTATTCTTATATCGTTTACTCCCATTATGTCCTCATCGTCATAAAAAATTCGTCCGCCATTAACATAGGCTCCGTGACGGACACCTTTTCGTGTAAAATAAACAAGCTCACCCTTTTGTCTTCCTGCAAATGAGGCAGTAATTGCATTGTCTGCATTTATTACTAGTTTTGAGTCTTCTCTCTGATATTTAAAAATATTTGCCTTTGCCTCTGTATACTCCTCCATACTTCTGTGATAGTCAAGATGGTTTGGAGATATATTTGTTATTACAGATATATCAGGATTTACACCAATCACCTGGAGCTGAAAACTTGACAGTTCCAGAACAACAAAATCGTCCTCATTTATATAGTCCAGTTTATTAATTAGCGGAGAACCGATATTTCCTCCGACATGGCAATTTTTTCCGTCCTGTTTTAATATTTCATATATAAGTGTAGTTGTTGTGGTCTTTCCGTCACTACCTGTAATTCCAATAATTTTACACGGACAAAGAGACATGAAAATTTCCATTTCGCTGGTGATAATCACACCGCTTTCACGGGCTTTTTCTATCTCAGGTAAAAACGGACGTATCCCGGGAGATTTAAGCAATATATCATATTCACATAAGTTTTGAAGATAACTTTCTCCAAGCTGAAGCTTAGAGCATTTTGACAAAAGAAACGAGAATGTGTCTTTATCAAAGCTATCTTCGGTGTTTTTGTCGCAACCTGTTATAATAGCTCCGTGCTTATGTAAAAATTCTATTGCGGGAAGATTGCTTACTCCAAGTCCCAAAACTGCCACTTTTTTACCTGCAATCATTCCTTTGAACACTTCATAGTTTGCATTTATCATTTTAAATTCCTCTCTTTAACAAATCTTGTACAACCTTGCCTGCGATTATAAGCCCACCCACAGACGGAACCCATGGGACGCTCGCTGTAACAGGATGTCTCTCTCCGTCCTGATTGAGCACTTCGGGCTTAGCTTTTGAATATACTACAGTAAGCTTTTCAACGCCATTTTTTCTAAGTTCTCTTCGCATCACACGTGCAAGCGGGTCTGTATCCGTTTTATATATATCTGTTATTTCAAACGACATATTGTCAAGCTTATTTCCCGTGCCCATTGATGAAATAATATCAATTCCGTACTCTTTAGCTTTTATTGCAAGAGTAGTTTTTGATTTCACAGTATCTATAGCATCGACAATATAATCTGCATCAGAAAAATCAAATTCATGTGAGTTTTCAGGTAAGTATGCTTTGTGCACCGCAGTGATATTAATGTCAGGATTTATATCCAAAGCTCTCTCTTTTATAACATCCACCTTTGGTCTTCCAATGGTAGAATGTGTTGCAATAATCTGTCTGTTAATATTTGAGGGGCTGACAACATCATTGTCAACAACAAGTATATTGCCAACTCCAGAACGCACAAGAGCCTCTACAACATAGCCGCCAACTCCGCCGACTCCAAAAACCCATATTTTGCATTTTGAGAGAATATTAATCCCCTCTTTTCCAATCATAAGACTTGTTCTGTGAAATATATTTTCAGTCATAACTACCTCTTTTTCGCTCAAACAAAAAAGCCAAACACAGAGTTTGGCAAAATTTGTTATAGGCTTCCCCACGAAAGCCGTTTAAAGGCTATATTTTTAACCTGCTTTGCAGGTGGATTCCGCCTGTCTGCTTATTGTTCCCTTGTCTTTGCATGGTCTACAGCCACAGACAGAGATAAGATTCCTTTTAAAATTTGTTGGTTAAAATAACACCATTATAACAAACTCCGCAGGGAATAATTTTATTATAAATCCTTATGAATTTATTATACCACTATTTAATAAAAATATCAATACTAAATATAGAATTATTCAGCAAAATCGTAGTCTTCTTCGCATCTTTCCCTGAAAACCTCAAAAGCCTTGTCAAGAACCTTTTCGTCTTCAATCTGAACAAGAATATCTTCTTCGTCTGACTCTGATACAATTTCCATAATATAAACAAAGGCTTCTTTGTCAGCATTTTCCTCTGTCTCCGGCTCTGCAAGAGCAATGTAGCGTTTTTCGTCCATTTCAAAGCAATCAATCACTTCAAAATCAATGTTTTCTCCGTCCTCATCTGTAAAAGTTAAAATTTTGTTTTCTTCCATTTTGTATTCTCCTTTATTTAATTGAATTGAGATAGCTCTCAAGTATAATACACGCCGCAACTGTATCTATGACGTTTTTACGGTCTTTTCCTCTAGTATTTGTGACATTTAAAATTCCGGCAGCCTGAACAGTTGACAATCTTTCATCCCAAAAAATTATTTCAGCATCAGGTCTTTTTGTCTTGATATCCTCGGCAAACTCCTTGGTAACATCACATCTTTCTCCCATTGTACCGTTCATATTTTTAGGCATACCAATGACAATCTTGTCGCATTGGTATTGATCTATAATCGAAAGAAGTGACTCCATCATCTTATCATAGACCTTATTTGGAAGTGTGGTTACTCCCTGCGCTGTAAGCCCAAGTGCATCACTTACTGCAATGCCCACTCTTGAATCGCCGTAGTCTATCCCCATTATACGCATAAAACTCTCTCCTTTATGCATATTTTATCACATATATATTAATATTTCAATCAAAAAATGTTATTTATTTTAGGTTTTTCATTATCAATTATTTCTTCTAGAATTTTTAAAAGCCCTGCGGAATCCTTTTTAAAATCAGATATAATTTTAAATTTAATATCATATTTAATCTCATCAAGTTCTTTTACTATATCTTTATATACTGAATGATTGACAAATGAGGTTATTCTATACTCCATTTTCAAAAAATTATTTTCAATTTTTCTGTAAAGCTTATCAGTCTCTTCATTAAACACTTCCATAGTGCTAAGTTCCTTAGCGTCAGCCAGAAGTTCTCTTTGTACATCGCCTACAAATATATAGGTATAACACATAAGAATAAAGAGAAGTGCAGCTATAATATATAAACCTATATAATTTTTCATTTTTTTCTCCTGCCTCTCTTTAATTGAACAAAAAATTCTTTTTTAAAATATGTCATACAAAACACATCAGACACATCTTTTCCGCCCTTTGATTTAATAATCTTTTTTATATGCGTGTATTCAAAACCGGATTTTTTAAGATTTGTCTCATTCAATTTTCCATCAGATATTATAATATAAGGCAATAGGTCATTTTCCGCCTCTATACCAAGGTCTGAACAATCCGGAACTTTGTATTTTGATTTTGGTATCACTGTTAATTGACCGTTGGTTTCTACAACGATTGTGTCAATCTGAGATACATCATAATATCCCAAAAGTCTGATTTCCTCTGTAAGTTCAGAAAGATTGAAACGAAGTTTTTTCATTTCGTCTTCATCAATTACCCCGTTTAACATAACAACACTTGGTCTTCCTGATATAACACTTCTGAGTTTTTCACTCTTTAAGCATAAAAACGAAAGAGATATTTCTGAAATAACGAGAGTAAATATTGGAATAATACCATATAATAACGGTATTCCCGGTTCACTCATAGGGACAGATGCAAGATCTGAAATCATAATTGCAACAACCAATTCAGACGGTTGCATCTCTCCTATTTGTCTTTTTCCCATAATACGAAGAGCAGTTACAACCAATCCGTATAAAATAAGTGTTCTGATAAAAGATATTAGCAAAAATATCAATCCTTTTATTATGTTTTTATTATTATTTACATTTTTTGTAGAGATTATTGCTTTACATAAGGAAAAATTTGTGATATTATATATGTAATATTGATAATGGAGTGATAACATGGCAACAGCAAAAAAAGAAAAGACATCTCTTTTGTATAAGGATATCCCCCTTGTTAAAAGAGGTAATGTTATAATTTACGGAGATTTATTTGACAGAGCCTATGTACAGATGGAAATTTTGGGTTCAGCAAACTTTAAAGGAATTGACCTTGCAAACTATGTGTCCGTATCTCTCATAGAAGACGGAAAAAGTGTTAAAAAAGTTGAAAAAGAGAGCCTGTTCCGTGCACTTGACATAGGAGCATTCTGGCTTGAATCTTCAAAGGCAAAATAATATTTTTTATAACTATAATGCAGGATTTAACCACAGGGCTATTTACCAGGGTTAAATCCTGTCTCTCTATATAGCGTGTATGCTGCGGAGGTCTTATTATGGACAAAATCAATTTAACAATGCTTATGGACTTTTATGAGTTAACCATGTCAAACGGATATCTTGAAACCGGTTTCCAGAACAAGATTGCCTGCTTTGATATGTTTTTCAGAAGAGTCCCTGATGGTGGCGGATTTGCAATAATGGCAGGTCTTGAACAACTAATTGAATATATTAAAAACATAAAATTTGAGCAAAAAGATATAGAATATCTCAGATCCAAAAAAATCTTTAGCGAAAAGTTTTTGGAGTACCTTGCAAATTTTAAGTTTACTTGTGATATATGGGCTGTAAAAGAAGGTACTCCCATTTTCCCGGGAGAGCCAATTGTGAAGGTAATAGGTCCTGTTATAGAGGCTCAGTTTATAGAGACAATGCTGCTGCTTATAGTCAATCACCAGAGCCTTATCGCAACAAAGGCAAACAGAATTGTAAGAGCAGCAAAAGGCAGACCTGTTATGGAATTTGGCTCCAGAAGAGCTCAGGGTGTATACGGAGCCTTGCACGGAGCAAGAGCTGCATATATAGGAGGATGTGCAGGAACTGCCTGTACAATATCAGATATTACAGATGGTATACCGGCTATGGGCACCATGGCTCATAGCTGGATTCAGATGTTTCCTACTGAATATGAGGCATTTAAAACCTATGCAAACATATATCCTGATAACTGCACTTTCCTTATTGACACATATAATGTTTTAAATTCAGGCTTAAAAAATGCTATAAAAGTTTTTAAAGAAGAAATACTTGCCAAAGGGCATAAAGTCGGCGGTGTCAGAATAGATAGCGGAGATATAACATATCTTTCAAAAAAGGTCAGAAAAATTCTTGATGAGAACGGTTTGCAAGATGTGAAAATATGTGCATCAAACTCTCTTGATGAATATATTATCAGAGATTTGCTGAGTCAAGGTGCTTGCATAGATACCTTTGGTGTAGGCGAAAGACTTATAACATCCAAGTCTGAGCCTGTATTTGGCGGCGTGTACAAGCTGGTTTCTATAATAGAGGACGGCATTGAAACCCCAAAAATCAAGCTTTCTGAAAACGTTTCAAAAATAACCACTCCATGCAACAAAAGGCTCGTTCGTCTGTATTCTGCTATCAATAACAAAGCAATAGCAGATGTTCTTCTTACAGATGATGAATCAATTCCAAACGGAGAAGATTACGAAATATTTGACCCAATTCACACTTGGAAGAGAAAAACCATTTCAAATTATTATGCAAAGGACCTCCTTACAAAGATTTTTGACAAAGGAAATTGTGTATATACCTCTCCCGATGTACATGAAATCAAAAATTACTGCAAAGAGCAGATAGATACTCTTTGGGATGAAGTAAAACGATTTGAAAATCCACACAACTATTATGTAGATTTTTCTCAAAAGTTGTGGAATATTAAAAATGAACTTTTAAACCAGCATAAATAACAGGTGATATAAATGAAAAAAGTGCTCATAGGAATGAGTGGCGGTGTAGACAGTTCTGTGGCGGCATATCTTTTAAAGGAAGATGGCTATGATGTAACAGGCATCACACTTAAGATGTGGAACCAGAGCGAAAATATGCCTGAAACATCTGACCAATCAATAAAAGACGCGTCGCTCGTTGCAAAAAAATTAGGTATAAATCATATTGTAGTCAATTGTGCAGAACATTTTTTAAAATATGTTATAGACTATTTTTCAAGCGAATATATAAACGGTCGTACACCAAATCCATGTATAGAATGCAACAAACATATTAAGTTCGGCTTTATGCTGGACTATGCAAAAAATAATGGCTACGACTATATAGCTACAGGACACTATGCTAAAATTGAAAAAAATGAAAAGACCGATAGATATTACTTAAAAAAATCTGATTGCTCATCAAAAGACCAGACATATTTTCTCTATACTTTATCTCAGGAACAATTAAAAAACACTATTATGCCTCTTGGCATATATACAAAGGATGAGATAAGAAAAATAGCGGCAGAAAAGCTCGGTATGTATATTTCTGAAAAAGCAGACAGCATGGAAATATGCTTTGTGCCTGATGATGACTATATAAGTTTTATTAAAAAGAATAAAAATTATGTGCCCCAAAAAGGCAATTTTACGGATAAACTCGGTAATATCCTTGGCACACATGACGGTATAATCAATTTTACAATCGGTCAGAGAAAGGGTCTTGGAATAGCCCTTGGAAAACCTGTTTTTGTCACCAATATAGACCCTGTTACAAACAATGTAACACTTGGCGAGAAAGGCGAGGAATATTCATCAGGACTGGTAGCAGATAATATTGTTTTTTCTGCCATTGATTATCCAAAAGAGCCGTTTAAAACAACTTGTAAAATAAGATATAGTGCAACACCTGTCCCCTGTCTTGTTACCCCAATAGATGAAAATTCGGTCAAAGTGACATTTGACACTTTGCAAAGGGCTGTAACACCGGGTCAGTCTGTTGTGTTTTATGAAGAAGATACCCTCCTCGGAGGCGGAATAATTAAAAAAACAGAGATTTAAAATCTCTGTTTTTTTTAATTCAATTATTATTTTCTCTTGCATAATAAAATAAATATTGCTGCGCAATCCCTGCATATTCACCAAAATGCGATGATGCAAATGTCTGAATATCTTTAATTTTTGCTTCATCTCCGCAATAAAGAGAACGCATAATCCTCTGTACCCATACATCTATTGGAAAAGCATCCGCTTTCCCTGCAGAGAAAAGGAGAACACAATCTGCAACTTTAGGACCGACACCTTTTATTTTCATAAGTTCGCATCGGGCATCAGCGGTTGGCATGTTTTTTAATGAATATATATCCACTTCTTTGCTTATCACCTTTTTCACAGCATCTACAATATATCCTGCTCTGTACCCCGCCTTTAGAGGTTCCAGGTCTTTTTCTGTTATTTCTGACATTGCCTTCACACTTGGAAATGAGTAATAGACCTTGCTGTTATATTCTATTTTCTCGCCAAACAATTCCGACATGGAAGATACAATCTTTTTAATTCTCGGAATACCGTTTTGGGTTGAAATTATAAAGGATATAAGACACTCAAATATATCCTGATTTAAAATTTTAATTCCGCCGCCAAATTCTATCGCCCGTTTAAGATTTTCATCAGTCGAAAAATTATTTTTAATTTCATCATAATCTCTGTTAAGGTCAAGATAATCTATCCATATATTATTCACATCATCTATATTTGTATTTTTAATAACAATATCATTTTCAACATAAGATACATTTACTACCTTGCCATGTGCAATTCCTGTGTAAGAACCGTCTTCTTCCATATCCCATCTGAAACACTGACCGCACATAAATGTATGTGTAGGATTAAAATCCTTGATATTTTTAATTATTATATTGTTATCTTTGGCTAAAATCTTCATCAATTACACCTGTTTTTCAAATTTTTATTGATTGTAACATAAAAAATATATATTTTCAATAATTTTATATTACTTTTAGGTTAAAATTATTTCTTTTTTTCAAACCTTGTGATATAATGTAAACTGTATATTAATAAAATGTATTTCGTTTCAAAAAATATATTGGGAGGAATCCATGAATAACAAATATATAGGCGTCTTCGACTCAGGTCTTGGCGGTCTCACAGCAGTAAAAGAACTGATGAAGGTACTACCCAAAGAGAGCATAATATATTTTGGCGATACAGGCAGAGTACCCTATGGCACAAGATCCAATGAAACAATAATCAAATATGTAAGGTCAGATATAAACTTTTTAAAAAGCTTTGATATAAAAATGATTATTGTTGCTTGCGGAACTGCAAGTTCTGTAGCATTGCCGATACTTGAAAATGAACTTGATATCCCGGTAATAGGTGTTGTGTCACCTACTGCACAAGCTGCCGTAAACTCAACAAAAAACAAAAAAATTGCTGTACTTGGAACAACAGGAACAATAAACAGCGGTAAATACGAACAAGAAATCAAATCTATATGTCCTGATATAAAGGTTTATAACAAGGCTTGTCCGCTTTTTGTACCGCTTGTTGAAAATGGTTTTACTGATAACAAAATCGCAGAACTTGTGTGCAAAGAGTATTTAGATGATGTTTTAAATGATGGTGCAGACACAATAATACTTGGTTGTACTCACTACCCGATACTTCAAAACACCATTTCAAAAATTGTCGGAAGCGATATTACCCTTATAAACTCAGGTGCAGAAACTGCTAAATATACAAAACAGTATCTCTTAGAAAATAATATGTTGTCTGATAAACCATTGCAAAATCAATACAGATATTATGTAAGCGACTCAATAGAAAACTTCTCAAATGTTGCAGATGTTTTTCTTGGAAAAACCATAGGCAATGAAATAGAAAAAATAAATATAGAAAATTATTAACGGAGATTTAGATGGATAAAAACTTTTTGATAAAAATAAAAGGTCTTCAGATTGACTCTGTATCTGACGAAGCTGAGAATATGGAGCTTACCACAGAGGGTATCTATGAGTACGACAAAGAAAATATGCTCTACTACATAGAATATGATGAATCAGAGGCAACAGGTATGGAAGGCACACAAACAAGTGTCGAGATTGGACAGGATTATATATCTGTTCAACGCTCAGGCTCTGTAAATTCAGATATGTTATTTATCGAGGGCAGAAAAACACACTCAGTGTACACCACACCGTTTGGACAACTTCTTATGGGAATATATACAAATAAGCTTGAAATTGACACCACAGACAACACGTGTCATATAAAAGCAGATTATATAATAGACATCAATGATCAATTGCTTGGAAAAAATAAACTTGAAATAGACGTATGGGAGGCATAAGCAAAATGACAGATTTAATATTTGAAATAAAAAATCAGATAAAAAATATTGTTGTAAATTCATACAACAAAACACTCTCTGACGGACAGTATTGTCTTGAGGAAGTAGAAATCGAAGTACCCAAAGAAAAGTCACACGGAGATTTTTCTGTAAACACCGCTATGAAGCTTACAAAAATTCTTGGCAAAAATCCACGAGAAATTGCAAAAGCACTTGTAGACGGAATGGATTTTGAAGGCACCTACATTGATAAAGTTGAAATTGCAGGTCCTGGATTTATCAATTTTTATTTAAATGCAAAATGGCTCCACGACGGAATTGCCCTTGCAAAAACCATGGGAAGTGATTTTGGAAAGTCTAATCTTGGAGACGGCAAAAAAGTTATGGTAGAGTTTGTAAGTGCCAACCCTACCGGTCCTATGCACATGGGAAATGCACGCGGCGGTGCACTTGGTGACAGCTTAGCTAGTATTTTAGAGTGTGCAGGATATGATGTAACAAGAGAGTTTTACATAAATGATGCTGGTGCCCAGATTGAAAAGTTTGGAAAATCACTTGAAGCAAGATATATGCAGATTATAGGCGGAGAGGATTCCTTCCCATTCCCCGAAGACGGATATCAGGGAAATGATATCAGAGTCCATGCGAAGAACTACTATGATAAATTTGGCGATGCTCTCTCTTTGAAAGATTCCACCGAAAGAAGAAACGTCCTTACTGAGTATGCACTTCCTATAAACATTGAAAACCTAAAAAAAGACCTTTCTAAATACAGAATTAATTATGATATATGGTTCTATGAAAGCTCTATTCACAAAAATGGCAAAGTGGCAGAGACTTTGGATATGCTTAAAAAAGCCGGATTGACATATGAAAAAGACGGTGCAGTGTGGATTAAAACAACTGAATTTGGCGACGAGAAAGACGAAGTTCTTATCCGAGCAAACGGAATACCCACCTACTTTGCAGTAGATATTGCATACCACAGAAACAAATTTGTAAACCGAGGCTTTGACAAGGTTATAAACATCTGGGGAGCAGATCACCACGGACACGTTGCAAGAATGAAAGGTGCTATGGAAGCACTTGGTATAGACAGTTCAAAACTCGAAATTGTTATTATGCAGCTTGTAAGACTCATAAAAGATGGCGATGTGGCAAGAATGTCAAAAAGAACCGGTGAAATGATTACCCTTTCCGACCTTGTAGAAGAAATCGGTGTTGATGCAGCAAGATTTTTCTTCAATCTCCGTCAGGCTGGAAGCCATCTTGAATTTGACATGGATTTGGCTGTTGCTCAAAATAGCGACAACCCTGTATTCTATGTTCAGTATGCACATGCCAGAATAGCAAGTATTTTAAGAAACCTTGCACAAGAAAATATTTCATTGACAGATATTGAAAATATCGACCTTTCTCTTCTTAAGGAACAAGAAGAAATCGACCTTATGACAAAGATTGTTTCTCTCCCACAGGAAATTGCCCAGAGTGCAATTGCTATGGAGCCAAGCAAACTTACAAGATATGTTCTTGACTTAGCTGCACTTTTCCACTCCTTCTATAACAGTTGCCGAGTAAAATGTGATGAGAAAGAGCTTATGCAGGCAAGAATTCTTCTTGTAGAAGTTACAAAACAGACAATAGAAAATGTACTTTCTCTCCTTAAGATTGATGCACCAGATGAAATGTAACAGATAAACACAAAGGAGGATCAGCAAATATGAAAAAAATCAGACAACTTTCGATACTTCTTGTCATCATCACTTTAATCACAAGCTTTGTTCCCGTATATGCCGAGGATAGCACAGAACAGCTTAGCGGCGAATATGCTCAGATTATATTAAGAACTGCTCTGTCTATAGTAAAATCAAACTATAAATATGATGAATTTTATAAAAATACTAAATCCGTGTTCACAATTCACAATTTAGCTTATCAAGGAA
>JAZUPR010000149.1:0-4078 GCA_045605285.1 Clostridia bacterium
GTAATTGTGGTGGGCATTTGCAAAAAGCAAATGCCTACATTATTTTTGGTTTCCAAAGGCAGAGCCTTTGGTCGTTTGCAGGGGGGATGGGGGGAGAATCGAAACTCCCCCGAGGGTTTTTGCTACTTTTGTCCCTACAAAAGTAGGGGTAATTAGAAATAAAAATCAAACGGTTCGCCTCTAACCGCCGAACCCTACGATAATAATTATATCAATATGATGTTGTAGGGGCGGTTCACGAACCGCCCGTTATAATTAAATCGGGACGATGTGGGCATCGTCCCCTACATTATAATATCATAATTTTAAACGCTCAAAAATTGTCTGCTATTTTTTCGGCGATTTCACGAAAAATCGGCCCGCATACTTCCCCTCCGCTTTTTCCGTTTTCAGAAAATACCGCCATAGCATATCTCGGATTATCCGACGGGAAAAATCCGCAAAACCACCCGTGAACCATTGTTTCTCCGCCAAACTCCCAACCGGACTCCGCACTGCCTGTTTTTCCGCTTATTTTTACCTCGTCACTTTTTGCAGCTGTCCCTGTGCCCGAGAGGACCACATTTTCCATCATATCTTTTATAAGCAGGGCATCTTTTTCGCTTATTACCCTTTGAGAACCTTTGTTTCTTAAGTTTTTGATTATCGCTCCCTTTTTGTCTACCAGAGAGTCAGCAAGATTAACTTTCTTTTTTATTCCTCCGTTTGCTATGATACACACCATATTTGCCGCCTGAAGAGGTGTTATTAAAATTTCGCCCTGACCAATTGAAAGGTTTGCCTCTTCCTTTGGGAAATAGTAATTTCTTCTTGGCACAAAGCCTGATGTCTCGCCTATGTCGCAGTTTAACAGAGTCTCTCCAACGCCAAAATCTCTTGCCATATTTTCTATTTCTTTTCCGAGTCCCTGACCCCCTGAGTAAAAAAATGTGTTGCACGAGAGAGAAAATCCTGACATAAAGTCTGTCATTCCATGGCCTGTTTCCTTGTTGCACAAAAAGTCTCTTCCGTCTGCATTGAAATGACCTTTGCAATCCGCTTTATAGTCGTAAAGCCCCTTTTTCATCATTGCCGACGAGGTAATTATTTTAAAAATACTTCCCGCATTATAAGAACCAAGTGCCCTGTTAAAAAGGGGGCTATCTTTGCTGTCAAGGCTTTTTGTGATATCATTTTGCGAAAAGACGGGTCTGCTCACCATGGCTCTTATATCAAAGCTCTCTGTGTCCATAATCACAACTGCACCCTTTTGCATCAGACGGTTGCACACCTCCTCGGCGGCTTTTTGCACCTTTTTGTCAAGGGTGAGCTTTATATTGATATGGGGAATCTTTCCTGTGGCAGAGCGTGACAAAAGAGAGTCTCCTATAGATTCTCCCCTTGCATTTACCATATAGGTGACGGTCTGACTAACAGGAGAGGTAAGATATGTGTCAAAGGCTTTTTCAATTCCTGCACCGCCTGTGCCGTCGGAGATAGTATATCCTATCACGTGGTGGGCAAGTGGGTTTTCTCCGTATCTTGCAAGGCTTTTTGTGACAAATGTTTCATCAATAAGATTTTCGTCTATTGAATTGTCAACAAGCGGTATCATATTCATATCATATATACAACCGCGAAAATTTTTAACTGTTTTTGTCTGTCTTCTCTGGTCGGAGGCATTTTGGGTATAAGAAACCTGTTTTATCTGAGATATGTTAAAAAGGTGTACCACCAGAAGAAAAAGCACAACTATAAAAAATATAAATACTGCTTTTATACGTGTTTTGCTCATAAAATCTCCCTTTGCTTTTTTATTAGCATTGGCAAGTGCTGGAAAATTTATGTATAGGTGTTGCAATTTTAAAAAATAAGTTATAAAATATACTATAGTATTTTAGAAAAGAGGGGTTTTCAATGAAAAATTCATATACAATGGAAATAGCAGGGCTTAAAAGAGAGCTGACGCTTTTTTCTGTAGCAGAAAATTTAAAAATTGCCGCATTTATACTTTTTGGCGATGTGGAGATTACCGAGGCGAGCGCAAGAGAGCTGCTTAAAAAAGCTCCCGAATATGATGTTCTCGTTACTGCTGAATGTAAAAGCATTCCGCTTATATATGAAATGGCAAAGCAAAGGGGAGATTCCACCTATGTCATAGCGAGAAAAGCTCCGAAGGTGTACATGGAAGATATTATCTCCACAGATGTAAACTCTATAACAACCAAAAATCTTCAAAAGCTTTGCATAGGAAAAGCCGAGGTTGAAAAAATCAAGGGAAAACGTGTTCTCATTGTGGACGATGTAATAAGCACAGGAGAGTCTTTGGAGTCGCTTGAATATCTTGTAAACATGGCAGGCGGAAACATTGTCGGCAAAATGGCTGTTCTTGCAGAAGGGCCTGCAGCAGACAGAGACGATATTATATTCCTTGAAAAACTCCCCCTCTTTAACGACGACGGAAGTGTGAAATGATGAAGAAAATAATAAACTTTTTTAAAAATTACTGGTACTACTACAAAACTCCAGCCATTGTGGTTGCTTTTATATTGTTTTTAATAGGATTTATTGCTTATGAAAGACTTTCTTTTGTAAAGCCCGATATGATAATAGACTGTATAAGCGACAATGTTTATTTTACTTCCAATGATATAGAAAATATTTGCACCAACATTGAAAACTCGGGTGCTTTGCAGGATATAAACGGTGATGAAAAGAAAAAAACGGTTTTCAACACTTATACTGCAAGTGCATCTCAAACCTCCATTGGCACAGAAGGGGGTTCGACTATTGAGCTTGTCGGTGTTAAAATGGCTATGGGGGACTCTGCCATAATTGTTGCGGACAGAAAGGTTTTGGAAAAATATGAAAAATATAACATATATCAGGACCTTTCAGAAATTGCAAACAAGCTTTATGTGCCTGAAGAAGACAGACTTTATTCTTCAGAGGGTGTGCTTGTCGGAATAAGGATGGATAACAGGGGAATAATGAAAAAGCTTGGTATCGGACACAAGGAAGTGTTTTTGACTCTGCGTGTATCAATGGAGTCTGTGGATGTAGAGATGGCGGAACAGGCTCCCTATGTAGCTGAATATATGTTAAAATAAGGGATAATAATGAATATTTCTAACAGACCATCAAAAAATTTATACACAATGCTCTATTGGTCGCTTATGGCGGCTCTGGTAGGTGTTGTGACAGGTGTTGTTGGAGCTGTGTTTCATCATGCAATAGCCTTTGCCACACACTTAAGAGAAGAAAACAGCTTTTTGCTTTATCTTCTTCCTCTTGGCGGTGTTGCCATAGCCTTTATATACAGGCTGTCCAGGGAACCGCTTAGCACAAACACCGTTATAGACTGCATAAGAAAAAGTGAAACCGCATCACCGCTTATGGCACCCCTCATTTTTGCGGGGACGTTTATAACGCATCTTTTCGGCGGTTCAGCAGGCAGAGAGGGTGCGGCGCTTCAGATTGGCGGAGGAATTGGCTCAAGGATTGGCCACAGACTGGGCATGTCAAAGGAGCAGTCGGGAGTTATGATAGCCTGCGGCATGAGCGGTGCATTTTCTGCTATTTTTACCACGCCTGTTACTGCAACGGTCTTTGCTTTGGAGCTTGTAAGTGTTGGGCATATAAGATATTTTCAGATGCTACCTTGCATAATATCGTCGCTTGTTGGCTACATCATTACTGTGGCTATGGGCAACGAGCCTTTATTCTACACGCTTTCGGTTATACCCAAGGCAGATATAGTTCACCTTCTTGGTGTTATTGCTTTAGGCATTTTGTGTGCTCTCTTAAGTGTGGTATTTTGCAAAACTCTCCATTACACAGAGAAACTAATAAAAAAATGTTTCAAGAGAGATTATATCCGTGCTCTCGTTGGCGGATGTGTTATAGTCATCCTTTCTCTTGTTGTGGGAAATGGGGACTACAGCGGAGCAGGTATGGATGTTATAGAAAGAGCACTTTTGGGAGATGCCTTCTATGGAGCATTTATACTTAAGCTCATTTTTACAGCAATTACTATTGGTGCAGGGTTTAAAGGCGGAGAGATTGTTCCCGCGTTCTTTGTGGGAGCCACCTTTGGTGC
>JAZUPR010000150.1:0-6558 GCA_045605285.1 Clostridia bacterium
AGCATTAAATTCATGTCCGACTGAGTGTCCCAGCTCTGCCATAGTACCCAGAACATATATGGGAACATTATAAAATTTGCAGCTATCTTTTATATTTTTACTTGTATTGACTCCTGTGTCTGAGGCTAGTATTATAAGACAACTTTTACCAAATCTTATAGCGTCCTTACAGCCTTTTTCACCTGAGCATATCTTACCCGCCCTCTTGGCAAGGCCAAGCATTCTGTATACTTTTTCTATGATAATCACTCTCCGGAATTTATATATCTTTTTATTTGCTCATAAATATCGGGGCTTATATCTGTTTTAAGTGTTCTTCCGAGCCATTTTTTCTTAATGATAATGTCAAGACATTTTTCACTTTTGCAGATATATGCTCCTCTGCCGGGAGATTTATGTGTTTTATCAACAACAACCTCACCTGACGGAGTTCTCACTATTCTGAGCAAGTTTTCCTTTGGGCTATGACACATACAGCCCCCACACATTCTCTGTTTTATCATAATTTTATAATTGGATCGTCGCTCTTTATATCAATTTTATATCCGGTAAGTCTTGCGGCGAGACGTGCATTTTGTCCCTCTTTACCAATTGCAAGGGAAAGCTGATGATAAGGAACCACAACGTGAGCTTCCTTATTCTCTGTGTCAACATCAAGGCTTACAACCTCTGCCGGATTAAGACTTGCTTTAATAAACTCTTTTGGATCATCGCTATATTTAACGATATCAATTTTTTCTCCGCCGAGCTCGTCAACAATAACCTGAACTCTTGTACCCTTTGCACCGATACAAGCACCGATTGGATCAACGCTTTCATCCTTTGAGAAAACAGCAATTTTTGTTCTTGAACCAGCTTCTCTGGAGATGCTCTTAATTTCAACTATGCCGTCTTTAATCTCGGGGATTTCTTCTTTAAAAAGTTTTCCTACAAGTGCAGGGCGGGTTCTTGACACATTTACGATAGTGCCTTTTGTGGTCTTTTTAACTTCTGTTACATATACTTTCATTCTCTTATGGAAAGTATAATTTTCTGTGGCAACCTGCTCACCCGGAGCCAGATAAGCCTCTGTTTTACCGATATCAAGATAGATATTTTTCTTTTCTATTCTCTGAACGGTACCTACAACAATTTTATGCTCTTTTGCTGAAAATTCATCATATATTATTGATCTTTCAGCCTCTTTTATTCTCTGGGTAACAACCTGTTTTGCTGTCTGTGCGGCGATTCTTCCAAATGCCATAGGAGTATCTTCTATATTTACGATATCACCTATTTCATAGGTGCCGCTGATTTTCTTGGCATCATCAATGTGAATTTGTGAGAGAGTATCTGTTACCTCGTCTACAACTTCCTTCTGGATGAAAACCTTTACCTGCCCTGTCTCTCTGTCAATGTTTACAAGTACATTGCTCTGATTTGTGTTATAGTTTCTCTTGTATGCAGATACAAGTGCAGCATCTATTGCGTCGAACAATATGTCTCTGCTGATGTTTTTTTCTTTTTCTATTTCACCTATTGCAGTGATGAACTCGTTATTCATATTTTTTTAACCATTCCTTTCATTATATAAATTATTAATTAAAATATTACTGTGAGTTTTACTGATGATATTTCACTTTTATTTGCAGTATAGAGCGAACCATCAGAAAGCTTTACTGTTACGTCGCCATCTTTTTGGGACACCAGCTCTCCTGTAACAACCTTACTTCCGTTTACAGCCTTATAAAGACCGATATCAACGGATTTCCCCTTAAAACGGATAAAATCCTTTTCTTTTTTTAGGGGTCTGTCAAGACCAGGGCTTGTGACCTCCAGAACATACGCCTCTTTTATAGGGTCCTTTTCGTCGAGAATATCGCTAAGTATCCTGCTTACATCCTCGCAATCATTTATAGACACATACTGCTCATTTTCCGCATCCTCAAGAGTATCGAGAATAACGCGAAGAACGTGACCGCTTCCCTCTTTTTTAAACTCAACATCATATATGTCAAGTCCCTTTTCTTTTGCAAGAGGAAAAGCGAGGTCATAAATGATATCGGTTATTTTTTCTTTAGCCATAGCTACCTCCGTTTTTAGCTAAATATTGACGAAAGAGTGGGTTTTAAAACCCACTCTTTCGAAAAATACTATGTTACTGTAGATATTGTATCACACAATTTTATATATTGCAAGTGTTTTTTGAAATATTTGTTATATAATGCAAATTATCTTAAATTTCAAATTTCTTCGCATAATCGGAAAATTTTTCATCAAAATACGCATTGCCTTTCTTCATAAGCTCAAGGGACTGATGCAAATTCATATTATTATGTGCAGTATCTATAATGCAAGCGGCAATGTTCGAACAATGGTCTGATGTTCTCTCTAAGTTTGTGAGAAGGTCTGCCCATACAAAACCTGCCTCAATGGAACACTCACCATCTTTAAGTCTTTTTATATGACCATCACGAAGCTTAGTTTTAAGACCATCTATAACCTGTTCCAACGGTTCTACGTCGCGGGCTGCATCCAGGTCATTTTCTATAAACGCTCTGTATGACAGTGACAGAATATCTGAAACAGCACTGCACAGAACATTTATTTCTTTTTTTGCGTTCGCAGTAAGGTCAATATCCTTATCCCTAAGCTCCTGAACAGATTCCAGAATATTGACACTATGGTCAGATATTCTTTCAAAATCTCCAATAGCTTTCAAAAGTTTGGAAACCTGAGAACTATCACTATCGCTTATTTCATATCGGCTTAGTTTTACAAGATAAGTGCCGAGAATATCTTCATATTTATCTGCCTTTTCTTCTGCAGATATAATTTCATCAGCTATAGAAGAGTCATATTTATTTATCATATTAAGACTGTTTTTAAGTGCTGTAACGCTCATTTGAGCCATTTCGCACACTAAAGCATTACAACGCTCGAGAGCAACAGGCGGTGTGACAAGAAGACGCTCATCGATAAGCGAGGTTTCCTCTTTTTTATCATTATCCGGAACAAGCTTTATTGCAAGTTTTTCAAGAAGTGACGACATCGGGAGAAGAAGAATTGTACAAGCAATATTAAACAAAGAGTGAGCAACAGCTATACCAAAATATGATGCTGACACATCAAGAAGTGCCGGTTTTAACAATGCAGAGATAATACTAAATATTGTAAGCCATATAATTGTTCCGATAACATTAAAAGAAAGATGCACAATTGCAGCTCTTTTTGCATTTTTATTTGTTCCGAAAGATGAGAGAATTGCAGTAATACAAGTACCGATATTCTGTCCCATAATAATGGGCACAGCAGCTCCGTACGACACCTGACCTGTGGATGAAAGTGCCTGAAGTATACCTACAGATGCCGAACTTGACTGGATAATGGCAGTAAGAATAGCTCCGACAAGAACACCAAGGATAGGGTTTTTGAACATCAGAAACATCTGCTGAAATGCCGGAACATCAGAAAGCCCTGACACAGCTCCCGACATTGCATCCATACCAAACATCAATGTGGCAAAGCCAAGAAGAATTGTTCCGGTATCTTTTTTCTTGCTGGTTTTTCCAAACATCAAAAAAGCTGTACCAATCAATGCAAGAACAGGTGTAAAGGATGTTGGTTTTAAAAGCTTTAAAAAAATATTATCACTCGATATTCCACCGAGACTTAAAATCCATGCTGTAACAGTGGTACCGATATTGGCACCCATAATAACACCGATAGACTGTCTTAAGGTCATAACCCCCGAGTTTACAAAACCCACAACCATTACCGTAGTTGCCGAGGAGCTTTGAATAACAGATGTTACTCCCAATCCTGTGAGAAATCCTGTGATTTTATTTTTTGTGAGTCTGGCAAGTATTTTTTTTAGTCCTCCCCCTGCTCTTCGCTCAAGGGCATCTCCCATTACGCTCATTCCGAAGAGGAAAAGACACAAGCCTCCAATAAGATTCAATACGCTAAAAATATTCATTTTTCACCTCGAATAAATTAATTGTTCATAAAAATAATATCACCAATGTGGTTAAGATGCAGTTAAGATTTTAAAAAAGCATCCATTTCTTTAAAATGGATGCTTTTATTCTGATTCATTCATTCGGTAGCCAACGCCAAGTTCATTTACAATATAGTTATTTTGTCCCGGTTTAGCTCCGAATTTTTTTCTGATATTTGCCATGTTTACCTGCAATTTTTTGGTGCTGTTTATATCATTATATCCCCAGATTTCTCTGATTATGGAAGTATAGGTCATTACCTTCCCGGGATGATATGACAAAAAAGCTATAATATTGTACTCGGTTTGAGTGAGTTTTATCTCTTCTTTATCAATGAATACTTGTCTGGAATCATAATCTATGACAAGTCCTCCGGATACAAATTTCCCGCCCGAAAATCCGTTATCAACCAAGCTATGCCTGGAATATCTGAGTGCCGAACGCACCCTTGCAACAAGCTCTGCCGAACCAAATGGTTTTGTCACATAATCATTTGCACCAACATCGAGGGCCAATACCTTGTCCTTCTCATCTACTCTTGCAGACAAAACGATAACAGGTAAAAAACTTTCTTTTCTGATATGACGAAGAAGCGTTATCCCGTCACAATCGGGAAGCCCTAAATCAAGAATGACAAGGTCAGGGCGATATGAAGAAAACAACATCTGTCCCTCATTGCAGGATTTTGCCGAAATTACCTGATAGCCATTTGTCTGCAAAAGAGCAACAAGAAGGTTATTTATATTATCTTCATCTTCTACAACCAAAATTTTATATTTATTTGCCATCTTTTACTCCTCCATATTAAGAACAAAACGCAAGAGTGCACCGGAGTTCTTTTTGTTTTGTGCCTTTATTTCTCCGCCATGGGCTTTTATAATTGATGCACAAACAGACAAACCTATGCCGGCATTATTTTTCTTATTATCGGAAAGATTTTTTTGCTTTGAATATACTCCCGCAAAAATATCTTTAATTTTATCTTTCGGTATTCCGCATCCATCGTCTTCAACTTCAAATACAGCCTTGTCAGATGCAATATACACCCTAAGGAACAGCCTTGTCATGCCCTCAGCATGATGAATAGCATTTTCCAGAATATTTATAAGCACCTGTTCAATGAGAAGAGCATCCATTGGGATTGAAACAAATTCATCAGGAAGAGAAATATCAATTTTCTGAGACGGATATCTCTTGGAAAATTTAATAAGAACAGAGTCTATAAGTTCTTCAAGAACTGTATCTGATTTTATAACCTTTACATTTCCTCCGTCTAATTTTGTTACCGACAAAAGATTTTCTACCATTTGATTAAGCCACAAGGAATCTTCACTTATTCCACAAAGTATAGTCTTACATTGCTCAGGGGTAAAATTATCAAAATTTTCCAAAAGAGCTGTGCTTGATCCATATATGGTGGTAAGAGGTGTACGCAGGTCGTGGGACACAGCACGCAAAAGATTTGCTCTCATTTTTTCCTGGTTGCTCTCTGCCTTTATCATTTCCTGTTTTTTTACGCGAATGGCAAGACTGCAGGTGATTATAGTTACAATCAAAAAAATTGTAGCTGATATAATGTTTTCGGGCATAGTGAAATTAAACCTGAAATAAGGAAGAGCAAAGGCAAAATTTACCGCCAGAACCGACAAGACAGATGAAATTATGCCATAGATATATCCACGGGTCAGCACCGATACCAGAAGCACTCCAAGGGCAAAAATCGCAGGTATAAGTTCTGTGCCATGAAGTATTTCATGTACAAAAAGGCTTATAACAAAACAAACACCAAGCACCAGTATCATAACAAAAATGCTCGTAAATACAAACCGTCTTTTCATACACAATTTCCTTTCATAATAGTATATATTTATTCTAATATATACAACGCTTTATTTCAAGACTGTAATTTGCGGTAATTAAAAACTCCCAACTTGCTTATTGTGTTTTTTAAATTGGCAAAAAATACAATATATCTATTGATAATCACGTCGGTGTGTGATATAATATTAAGAATATTAAGCCTTGAAAACAAAGGAGTTGTAATAAATGAAACTAGGTATAGTTGGTCTTTCAAAATCTTTGTAACCCCTTATTTCAAGCGGTTTGTAGGACTCCTTTTTTGTTACTACACAACTTACTACACAACGTTTAAAGCACTTTCTATTTTTTTAACTTCGTTTTGTCTCTCATCTTCTGTTACATGAACATATAAATTCATGGTTATTCCAACGTTTGAATGTCCAAGTATTACCTGCAAAGTTTTTGGACGCATATTTGCTTCAATACATCTTGTTGCAAATGTGTGCCTCAAAACGTGCATTGAAAATCTTTCAATCCCAGCCTTATCACACAATTTAAATAGAGACGAGTCGTAAGCAGAATTTTTAGTTGGCTCTCCTTTTCGACTTAAAAAAACATAATCGCCAAACTCAAGATTTATTACCTTTAGTTCTTTAAGTTTTTCTTTTTGATTTTTAAGTATTTCGATAGCAGTTTCTGTTAATGGAACCTTCCTATATCCAGCTTTACTTTTGGGTTCTCCGATCCTCCACTCTCCAACAGAATATCTGTATTCTGC
>JAZUPR010000151.1:0-4580 GCA_045605285.1 Clostridia bacterium
TCTTTTTCGGTTACAGAGGTTGCATTTGCCTCTACAGACACATATACATCATATTTATCATCATAGGTGGTGCTTACATACTCTCCGTTTACGGCATCTATACCTGTGACCTTTGCGGCTTCCCATTTTACATCGCTGACAACTCCGTAAAAATCGCCTCGGCGTGATTCAAACACGTTATCCCCTACTTTTATGTCATCAAGAACGGACTTTTCCATAGCTGTGAGCTCTACAACAAAGGTGATTTTTGAATTCTGACTGCTTTCAGCCTTTTTTCCTGACACAAACTTAAAGCCTAAGAGTGCCAGAGAAGCAAATACAAGAATTATGACTATGTCTATAATCTTTATTTTAAATCTTTTTTTATCTGACATTTATTTTCCCTCCAACACGTCAAAATAGACATTTTCTATGTTTAAAGTATTTATCTCTGCGCGGAATTTACTTTCAAAAATTCTCTTACTGTTTTCATAGAGCTTTTGTCTTAAGCCCTCATCGGAAAAATACATTTTCAGCTTCTCGTAAAGGTCATCTGCATTTTTTGACTCAAATATAAGTCCGTTTTCGCCATGGGTGACAACACCCGGATTTCCGCCGAAATTACTTACTATTGCAGGGAGTCCAAGGCTCATTCCCTCAAGGAGTGAAAGGCTTGTTGCCTCTGTGCCGAATGATGCGTTTACATTTACATCGAGAATATTCATTATACCTGTTACATCGGTGATAAAGCCTGCCATAATAACATCGTGGTCTATGCCAAGCTCTGATATTTTTTCTCTTATTTTTGGCTCATAGTCACCTGTTCCTGCAACAAGAAGTTTTACCTTGAACCCATCTTCACGAAGTCTTTTAAGTGCCTCCAAGATATAAATATGACCTTTTACTTCGTTAAGGCGGGCAACGATGCCCATTAAAAATTCTTCTTCTGAAACATTATAATCGGTACGGAGTCTATTTCTTTCATCAGATGATATAGGCACCAATGGCTCTACACCGTTTTGAATAACAGTTATTTTATTTTCATTAAGTCCTGTTTGCAAAAGATTATCCTTTGCAGCCTCGGCAACTGCGATGATTTTATCGCAGGTCATATTATTGACAAAGCCATTTATAACCTTACCCACGCCCTTTGAAATCCTAGGGCTTGGATCAAACACAGAATGTCTGGTGTATATAATCTTAACACCCTTTACAGCTCTTGCAGCAATTCTTGCTGACATACATCCGTGAGCGTGTACAATGTCAGGCTTAAGCTCTTTAAATATAGCTTTCAAATTTTTAATACCTAATTTTCCGAGAGACTTATTGGTTATTCCATCTGTTTCTATATATTTTCCGCCAAGTTTTTCTATCTCTGGAATGAGAAGACTTCCTCTTGGCACGATGATGTGCAAATCAATCTTTGTCTTATCATAATACTTTAAAAAAGTGAGAACACATTTTCCCGCTCCGCCGATATTGGCATCGGAAATGACATTTACTACCTTAATCATTGTGAATCTCCTCCTTTTGATAAATCTTAACAGAACTTACTGTGAGTGCAATAATTACATAAAACATAAAAACTATTCTATAGTTATACCACACATTATCAAACATTCCCTGAACAAGATAACCAAACATTCCTGCAGAAAGTCCAATGGTTGTTGCCTTGAGCAAACGGTCTTTTTTGTTACGGATGATTGAAGATATACACATTCTGTAATATGTGAGAATAAGGATTACAAAAGCTACAAGTCCTGTAATGCCGTTTTCTACAACAAGCTGAAGATACAGATTGTGAGAGTGTGGTGCTACTATGCCGTGGAATGAATAATAAGGATAAACCTCATTAAACGCCTCTGTGCCAAGTCCCACACCTGAAATCCAGTAGTCTTTAAGCATAGCTACAGTTCCCATCCATATATTGACTCTGTATGAGGTGGATGAATCAGACGTGTTTCCGACGCTCATAAATCTATCTATAATCGTTTCAGGAAGAAAGACCGGAAGAAAGAGAGCTGCTATAACGCCAAGCCACACAACTCTTCTGTCATAGAACATAAAAAAGAGTGCCATGGCAACGATGAGTCCAATCCAGTTTCCTCGTGAATAGGTGAATACCATACAAAGACTCAAAAGCCCTGTTATTACAAGAAAAGCCGATTTATTATAAAACTTTTTCTCAGAAAGGATATATCCTGCACAAACAGGGATAAGAAGAAGCAGATATTCACCAAGTACATTTGGATTGCCAAAGGTTGACACAACTCTTGTGGCGATGTCTTCAAACATCTCTGTGTCTGTCCATGTAGTGCCTCCGTCAAAGCCGAAAATATGCTGATATATGCCATAAAGAGCTACAAAAACTCCGCCAAGGAGCATCATCTTTATGACAAAATACAGTTGACCTTTAGTGCGGACTGCATTTACCAGAAGATAATAGGAAATGAGGAACACAAAGTAGACCATATATATCTTAAGGCTATTTGCCATAGCAAAGGACGATAAGGTGGAAATGAGCATTATAAATGCAAGTATAAGAAAAAGTGCGTCCAAAGATGTGTGGACAAAAGAAAACTCCTTATCTACACAAAGTTTTATGAAAAATGATACTGCACTAAAGAGCACAAGTCCAACAACAGCCATGGTGGGAAGAAACGGCATCAATATAACTGCAGTATATACACCCACTCGGTAATCTCTTATAACAAGTCCCATACAAAGAAGTGAGGCAAAGAGCACAGGTATGATTAAGCCCGAAATTGCAGTTGCCGCACCCAGTGCCAATCCGACAAGCAGATGGCAAATCATATATGGCAAACTACAGGGAATGGCATTTTCTGAAAAAGAAATATTTTCTCCAAAAAATGCAGAAATGATATTTTTTATAACGCTCCCTGACAAGATATTGCCAAGTGACAGGTTAATAAACATTCCAAAAAGAGAAACTATCATAAGTGCAATATACAAAAGAGAGATGATTTTTCCCTGAGAAATGTCAAACATCATTGATGCCACGTTTACAAAGCAAAATCCAAAGACAAAGAGAGAATATCCCTTTACTGACACATTAAAAAAGTTCTTATACCACGCGGACAATGACTTAAATATTAACCCATCTGACAAAACTGAATATCCCCAAAAAATAGGTTTTCTGATAATGGAGAAAAGAAAATTTATGACTTTTCCAAGAAAGCTATCCTTTAGTCCCCCATCATCTGACGGGTATGTCTTGAAGAGATTTACCAAAAAACTGTTTTTGGTAACCTTTGCCCAAAGGAGACTTACAAGCTCCTGAAGTTTATTGAACAAGCTATGATTAAACCAACTTGCAACCGAAGAAAAAAATCTTATGAAAAAACTTATAATAACGCTATTCAATGCCCTTTTCTCCTTTCGCTTTATTTTTAAGAGCAGACAAAATATCTGTAAGCTCGTTTATTTTTAAAACAATGCACGAAGCAAAATATACCAATGCACCAACTGCAACAGGTACAAAAACATCAATAACTTTATTATCTCCAAAGATTGAAACAGCATTTTTTGAAAGAGCCACAAAAACACTCATACAAAGAGTGGCAAGAGCTATCTTTGATACAAAAACAAAGGTGCTTTTGAAAATAATCTTTTTTCTTGAATTTAAAACAACAATCATTGTGATACCGATAACATTGGAAGATATGGATGCAGAGAGGGCAAGTGCCCAATGTCCCATCTTAAACACCAGTACAAACACAAGGCTTAAGACAACATTTATAAGAATGCCAAGCATTGATATACGCATAGGTGTTTTTCCGTCGTGGAGTGCATAAAATGCCTTGTTGCATATTTCTGATACGCCAAAGCCCACCATTCCTATGGAATAATAAAACAGGGCAACAGATGTTATATGAGTTGATGCCGCATCAAAGGCATTTCTCTCATAAAACAGGCGGATAACAGGTGTGCTCATAAGCAAAAATCCTGCCATTACAGGAGTGATTATGAAAATGACATATCTTATTGCCTGAGACACAGTATGCGTATATGATTTATCATCACCCTTTGCTACAGCACGCGAAATTGACGGAAATGTGAGATTGGTAATAGCAAAGGAAAACACGCCCACGAGTATTATATAAAGCTTATTTGCATAGTCAAGTGCAGTTACAGCCACTCCGCCCTCCATAGAAGATGCGAGGCGGATATTTACCATAGTATTTATAGGCTGCACCCAAGTGCTTATTATAATGGGAAGTGCCAGGGCACAGACCTTTTTTATACCCTCGTCCTTAAAATTAAGCCGCGGACGATATGTATATGAAAGTTTTTTAAGAGACGGAACCTGAACAATAACCTGAAGGCTCCACGCAAAAAGCATTGCACATGCTACTCCGTGTACACCGAATTTATCGCCAAAAACTGCAAGATATATTATAAGAGCACCATTTGACACAAGGCTGATTATGGCAGGGATGTAAAATTCGCCGAAAGACTGAAGAATCCCTACAAAGCAATATGCAAGTCCTGTGAAAATTATTGTCGGGAACAAAATCTTTACAAGAGCTGACGACAGCGCTATTTTTTGTGCATCATAGCCACCTGCTATGAGTGATACA